>CAYTIP010000056.1:0-5251 GCA_964437805.1 uncultured Gammaproteobacteria bacterium
ATGACTGTCCGCATAGGCGGCAGACATAACGACGACCAGATCCAGTTCGGCTTCCTTGAGCGGCCGGTGGGTTTTCTTGTTGATGCCGTCCATGAGATAGGGATCCCAGGTCAGGATGGCATCCACGTTCCTGGATTCCAGCGCGACCCGCAGCGCATCCGCTCCGTTGAAATTCATGACCTCCACATTCTTCCCCGGGGTGAGGCCGGCATCCTGGAGCCACTGCACCGTTGGCCGGTGGACGGATGTTCCAAAGAGGGTGCCGACCTTTTTCCCTTTGAGCTGTGCAATGGTTTTGATCGGGGAATCGGTACGGACAACGAGTCCCATATTCCCGTCGGTTCCCAGGCTTGCAACTGCATACCCCTTGAATCCCTGGCCCAGGAGCACGACGAAATTCGATTCGCTGGTGAGAATCGCATCCACCTGTCCGCCGGCGATCGCCACCTTCATTTCCTTCCCGGTGTTCATGGGGGTAATGACCGGAGAGAACCCGTGCTGTTTGAGAATATCCGTGCGCTCAAGAATGGTACCGATCTGTCCGGTAATGACGGTTCCCACCGACGGGAATGCAAGACGCAGGGGTACGGAAGCCGTGGGCGTGGGAGTCGGTTTCGGCGCGGGCTTCTGCGTTTTTCTGGTGAAGAGGATACCCGATGTCAGAAGGAGAATCGCAAGAATAATGCTCACGATACGAAGCGCTGATGGTTTCATCATAGTAATAAATTCTGGAGCAGGGAAAACGGCAGGATACTTCGATCACTATACGACCGGTCCGGAACTTTGTAAAGCCTTCCGCTCGAGTGTACGGATAAGGGGACCGACAAGAACGGGAGTAAACAGGAACGCGTGCGCGATAAATGCGACCGTCGGGACAAGTGCCGCCCTGGGATAGACGGACAGAAGCAGGGTGGATGCGATGGCGATATTCTTCATGCCGGCGGAAAGGACGATGGACTGTGCCATCCGGGTGTTGCGCAGCATACGTCCCAGCACGGGGAAAAGCAGGAACAGGGAGAAATCCATGATGAACGCAAGAGCGAAGATCGGGAGAAGGACGGTGGGATCGATCCGGTAGGTGAGGATGGAACGGAGTGCAGAACTGACCTGGATGAAAATGAGGATCGTGAGTGCCAGAAAATTCATGAGCGGTAGGGAAGACCGGATGGATGCGGTAATGGTCGGGACGAATCGCGTGATTACCCAGGAAAGCAGAATCGGAAAAGGGACGAGTATGGCGATGCGTGAGAACAGGAGGAGCGGCGGAACCGACCGCACTTCCGGCACAAGGAGGGAAAGTCCCGTGGGGATCACCAATGGCGCGAGGAGGGTGGACGTGAGCATCACGAGGAACGACAATTCCTTGTCTCCGCCGTAGAGACGGGTGAAGAACGGAACGACGACGGCGGTGGGAGTGAGCGCCATGAATGCAGCGCCGTACAGCAGATCGGATTCCGGCAGGAAGAGCCGGGCAAGGAGCCAGATGAACGCAGGCATCAGGACGGACAGGATGGAAGTAGCCGCAAGAACGGGGCGGAGGGATCGGGTGGAGCCCAAGAGTACGGCCGGGTCGATGGTGAATCCGCTCAGGAAAAATAGTAGGAACAGCAGTATGGGGTTCAGGGAGGAAAGCGCCGTTCCCCAGTCCGGCACCCATAGGGCAAGGATGACGGCCAGAAGAATGCCGCAGCCGAAATACCGTTCCAGAAGTGCCGTCATGGTTTTCATCATACTGCGCGCATTATAATGGATGATGCAACCCAACCTATGAAATCGCCCGTACCGTCACCGAAAATCATCCGCAATATCCTGCTTCTGGTCGTGAGCGTGTATCTTCTCATCGCGGCCCGGAACCAATCCGCGCCCGTACGGAAAGGTGCTTTAACCACGCCGGCTGCAGTGGAGACGGTTGCTTCGGCCTCGGCACAGTTGTATCCCGTCTCCCGGATCGTGGACGGGGATACGATCGACGTGGATATGAACGGGACCGTGACACGTATCCGACTCGTGGGTGTGGATACGCCGGAACTTCTGGATCCCAGAAAGCCGGTGGAGTGTTTCGCCAGGGAAGCATCCGCCTACCTCAGTTCCCTCCTTACGGGCACATCGGTCCGGCTGGAACCCGACCCGACGCAGGATGACAAGGATAAATACGATAGACTGTTGCGGTATGTGTATCTTCCCGATGGAAGCCTCGTCAACCGGATGCTCATAGCTGGCGGGTACGCGCATGAATACACCTATGACCGGCCATACCGGTTCATGGACATTTTCAAAGAGAGCGAAAATGAGGCAAGAACCGCCAATCGGGGATTGTGGAACCGGTCCGCATGCCCCTGAAACGTGGGTTCATGGTAAAATAGGCGGTTATGGAAGGAACAATCGATGGAATGCCGGAACCCGTAGCACGCCCGCAAAAACGCGGCGTTTTGCCTGCAATTGCCCTGGTAGTTGGGATATTCGCGCTTGCCATCGCGGCCGTGCTTCTCTGGCGCAGTATCGCGTCCCGTCCGTCCGGACAGCCCTTTACGACGATACCCACTCCCACTCCGGATCCGATGGCTCCCAAAAACGTGCTTCTCATGGGTTATGGAGGCGCCGGTCATGACGGTGGACTGTTGACCGACACGATGATCGTGGGACACATCATCCCCAAGGAAAAGAAAGTTGTTTTGATTTCCATCCCCCGTGATCTCTGGGTGCCGGTGGAAATTGTCGCCGGGACAGAGTCCGGCAGGAAAATCAACGCGGTCTACGCCATCGGTACGGACCACAAATCCTACCCCAACGTTCCCGAAAAATACCGGACAGACAAGGGCGGTCTGGACATGGCTTCGGATGTGGTCGGGAAGATTATCGGCGAGCCGATCGACTGGGCGGTCGCTGTGGATTTCTCCGGATTCACCAAGCTCATCAAAACACTGGGAGGCATATTTGTGGAGGTTCCGTATACGTTTGAGGATAAACAGTATCCCGTGAAGGGAAAGGAGAAGGAAACCTGCAGGAAGTCTGAAGAGGACATCAAAGCCCTGTCGGCAACCATGTCGGGCGCACTTCTGGAAAAAGAATTCCCCTGCCGGTACGAAACGATTTCCTTCACCAAAGGCAAGCAGTTCATGGACGCGGAGACCGCCCTCAAGTTCGTCCGTTCCCGGCATTCGGATGTGGGTGGCGGGGATTTCGGCAGGTCGCTGCGGCAGCAGGCATTCCTCCTGGGGGTGAAGAATCGGCTGCTGTCGTTCGAGACAACCACGAAGATCATTCCGCTTCTCAAAGACGGTTTGGATATGGTGAATACGGATCTTACATTCCAGGACATCACCGCCATGCTCCAGCGCTACGGCAACATTTCCTCCTACACGACGGATACGATCCACATCACGGACGAGACCGTGCTGACGATCACCATGAGTAGCGACGGCCAGTACATCCTGGTTCCCGATTCCGGGGAAAAGGATTTCTCCGCCATCCGCACGTATATCCTGTCGGAACTGACCCGCATGTCCCAGGCCACCGGGAGTGCTGTGGTACAATAGGCGGATGCAGGTCAAGCGCATTCTTCTCACGGGCGACGACGGGTACAACGCGTTGGGAACCCGCCTCCTTGTCCATTTCCTCAAGGACCACTACGAGTGTGCAATCGCAGGGACGCTCAAACAGCAAAGCGGCGTCGGCGGCAGGAAAAGTATCATGGCTTCCGCCGCGTGGGGAGAGGAGACGATCGATGGTGTTCCGGCATTGTGGGTGGACGGGTCACCGGTGGACGCCATTGAATGCGCGGGGCTCCACTACAAACCGTTCGATCTGGTAGTTTCGGGCATCAATCTGGGTGCCAACATCGGTGGATGCCTCCTTACCTCCGGCACGTACGCTGCGGCGTTCCACAGCGTGAACATGGGAGTCGCACCCCGGTCCATTGCCATCAGTTGGGACGTGCCCGCCAATCTGCATTTCAAATCCCACTCGACGGATGAGGCGATCACGCCATTCCTTTCATTCCCGGGTGCCACGGCCTTCCGGGTGATTGAGCGCACGATCCAGGAAAACCTGTGGGGTGTATCGGTCGTGAACATCAATCTCCCTGCGGCGTTTTCGGAAACCATGGTATTCACCAATCCCATGACGCCCATTACCCATGTCTGGCCCGGTCCGGTCCTCAACCCCAATACGCACATGTTTTCCTACGGCTTCGGTAACCATTCCTACGAATCCCCGGAACCGGATACGGATATTGCGGCTTTGGGACACGGTGATATCTCCGTGAGCCTGTGCCAGGCAACGATGGCGGATGCCGCGGCTGTCGCACGCTTCCGCGGACAGAAATGTTCGGTATGATTTCCTGTACGTTTGAACACGGAGCTGCAGCCAGTCTCCGGCATGTCGTCACCCATGCCATCGTGGAGAAGGACGGCAGTATTCTTCTTGTGAAGCGAGCTCCCCATTTATCCGAAGGCGGGAAATGGGCATTGCCCGGGGGATATCTGGACCGGGATGAAACTGCACAGCAGGGTGCACTCCGTGAGCTTCTGGAGGAAACCGGCTGGAAGGGTTCGGTCGATACACTGTTTCGGATCAACACCAACCCCAACCGCCCCAAGGAAGACCGGCAGAACGTGGTTCTGGAGTTTATCGTCCACCCCATGGAAAAGGTCGCCCAAGCCGACAGCGAGTCGGTGGAAGTCGCCTGGATCCCGCTGGATTCCCTCGTTCCGGCGAGCGAGATTGCCTTTGACCACGCGGAATCCATTCGGCTCTACCGGGAGTACCGCAGTGCCCGGTTTCCGCTCCCGCTTCTTGTCTGACACTCACTCCGTAACCTTGAGGATCGTCATGAACGGATTCGTGAAGAATTCGCGGATAAACGGATACTTGAGCAGTGGCTCTTTGGGATAGGGTTCGTTTGTCGCAACGATGATGTAGCCGATGTTGTTCTCCCTGAGGAATTGCCGTGCGTCCTCCTCAAACAGGTACCCCGCGTAGAACCGGTCCGAGAGGTCCTGTTTTGCCACGAAGTCTGGAGTGAAAATGAGTCTGCCCAGATACACATTCCGGTCGATGACGCTTGGCACGAGAATCCCAAGATCATGGTAGGAGGACGTGAGCACCGCTTTCGTATTCTTTTCCGCATTGAGCATCTGGATCCCGCTGAAAAAATCATTGGGCATGTACCCCAGTTGGTTGCTGGGACCGAAGGACTGGAGAATGATGAGTGTGCCGATGATGCCGTAGAGCAGGAGTCCGGTGAGGAGTA
>CAYTIP010000057.1:0-5247 GCA_964437805.1 uncultured Gammaproteobacteria bacterium
TGTTGCGCTGGTCGGTCAGCTGGCTCGTCGTAGAAAGATAGAAGACCGTGACCGGCAGTACGACAACCAGAAGCAGGGCACCCAGTCCCAGGAGGAGGCCCTTGGGAGACCGGCGGCTCGGGGTGTGGGAAGGCTGGCTTGGCTCCTGAGTCGGCGCGTTGACCGGGGGGATAATAATAGTATCCTGATCGCTCATAATGACAAAAAAAGATGTCCTTATTAATTAGAGTAGAGGAGCGTGCGTTCCATTGTCAAGCAACGGATACCGTATTCACTGTTTACTGGGTAAAACCATAGCTGGTACAATACCCGGGTACTTATGCAGTGTTATCTGTGCGGATCAACTACATCCCATTTCCTGACCAAAAGTGGATACCAATTATACCGCTGTGATTCCTGCGGCCTTATCCGCACGAAACTGGAGAAACCCTACGGACAATTCCTGAAGGAATTCTACACAGGTGGGTACTTCACCGGTGATGTCCACAAAAGCGCCTATAAAAATTACCAAGGGGACAAGAAATACATTCAGCGCAACATGAATAAATTTCTAACCCATTTGTTGAAATTTAAGCCGAAAGGAAAGATACTTGATGCTGGTTGCGCATACGGGTTTTTCCTCGAGGTTGCCGCTAAAAAAGGATTTTCGGTGTATGGGTTCGATCCTTCCCTGCATGCGGTAAATCATGCGAGGGAGATGCATGGCGACCGTGTAGCACATAGCACGATTTCCCAATCTTCATACGCAAATAAGTCGTTTGACGCAATTACCATGTTTGATGTGTTTGAACATCTCAATGATCCGGTTGCGGACCTCAAACACCTGCGGCAGTTCCTGAGGGATGACGGTGTGATGATGATCGCAACCGGCGATATCCGATCAGTGGCTGCCCGTATCATGAAGCGGCGATGGACGTTCTATATCCCTCCCCAGCATTTGTTCTTTTTTGACCGGACGACCGTTACCCGGGCGCTTAACCAGGCCGGATTTACGCCGGTGGCGTTCTTCCGGATCGGGAAATGGCTGTCCCTTGGATATGTCCTGCATCTTGCGCAAACCAGCGGGGAGAGCAGTCTGGCCGCAGTATTGCAGCGTATGGTCTCCTTCCTGCATTTGGGATCGTTTCCCTTATACATCCCCATGATGGACAATATGGTGGTTGTTGCCAGAAAACAGCGTTGATTGAAGGGGTAGTGCGTTTGCTGTCCCGGCTGTCAATATATGTAGGGATTTTCCATGGGACCGGGGAATTACGGGAAGCGGTTCCGTTTGGGGTCAGGAGTATGAAACGCCTGCGTATTCCGGTGCACATCTTTTTCCTTTGTCTTATTTTTCTTTTGTTTGCTCCTGCACTCCGTCATCCGTCTCCCTGGATGTTGGGCGGGGATATATTTGAGTTCCACTATTTTTTCCGTGAATTTTTCGTCTCCGCCATTCGTCAGGGGATCATCCCCTGGTGGAATCCGTATTCATTCGGGGGTGCGCCGTTTGTTGCCAATCCGCAGAACACACCGTTGTATCCCATGAATGTGATTTTTTTGGTTCTGCCGGTGCAGTGGGGAATCATAGGTTACATCGGCATCCATTTGTGGATCGCATGTGTCGGGATGTACCGGTTGTTGCGGCGGTGCACGGATCCGGTGAGCTCAATGCTGGGAGGAATCGTATTCGGGCTATCCGGTTTTTTCGTCGCGCGCATTTCTGCGGGTCATATGGGCATGATCGCTTCGGCGGCATGGACACCGCTCCTATTGGAAACCTGGATGCGTTCTCTGGGAACCAATCGCCGGATGCTGTTTCTGGTCGCATCTGCCGCGTGTTTCGGGATGCAGACGATGGCCGGATATCAGAGCATTGCCGTATTTAGCATGGAGATCCTGGGGGTTGCCGCAATACTACAAACGGTCCGTACCCGCAGCGCGCGGCCGTTTGCCCATCTGGCGGCAGTGGGGATTCTTGGTATGGGGTTGTCGTCATTCCAGATGGTTCCGGCAGTGGAATTCGTCGCGCATTCGATACGGACAATTCCGCTGCCATTTGAATGGGCACACGAGGGCGCATCTACCGTGGCGTCGCTGGGGATGATTGCCGCCCCGTTTATCCTGGGAAAACCGGATGCATTCAGCGGTCCTCCGGTGAACTTCCGGGAACACGCCTCGTATGTGGGTATCGGCGCCGTGTCGCTTTCGGCAATCGCCATACTGGCATTTGTGGTAACCGTATTCCTACCTGTGAAGTTGAGGAAGCGATGGGGTATCACGGACACGCCGGGAATGAAAGAAACTGTCCTCCTGGGCATATGCGTCTGTTTTCTGGGAATTCTTCTGGCGTTATCCATCAATGCTCCCGTTCCCATCCACCGGATGCTCTGGGATCTCTTTCCCGTGTTCCGGTCCCTCAGGATTCCATCGCGCCAGCTCTTCCTTTCCGTCTTTGGGTTGAGCATCCTTGCGGCATACGGCGTGTCGCGTTTCAAACTCATATGGATACGCGGATTGTTCACGGCACTTGTCGGCGCGGAACTCCTGTTCCTGGGATGGCAGACTATCGAGCCTAAACCATTTCCGCATCACCTTGTCGACCCTGCTCTGGCTGCACGGTTTACCCCTAACCCCGGTGAACTGTTCCGGTTTCTTCCCAATTTCGGCTGCTGGATCGAACCAAAAACCGCATTGCCTTTCAATGCCCCCATGGTACAGGGCATATTTTCGGCAACGGGGTATGATCCGATGATTTTCCGGCCATACTATGATTTTATCGAAGCGACCAACGGATCGCCCGTTTCCAGCATCCTCACAAACGATGTCCAGGTTCCGTATTTCACTCTCAATAATCCCGCACTGGACAGCCTGAATGTCCGGTATATCCTGACTCCGACCCGGATGGCGGACCCGCTGGGCGGGGTGGGGAATTCTGAGTACCGGCTGGTAGAGGAAAACGGGGAGCGGCAGTACCGCGTCTACGAGAATACCGGGGCCCTGCCCAGATTCTACGGGGTACCCAAGGTTCAGGTGTTCCCGACGGATGCGGCAATCCTTGCGGCGCTCAAATCCGGAAGCCTGGATCCGACAAGAGATATAGCGGTGACCGACGGGTCCATCCGGGAAGGCGTAGAGGAATCCTGCAGCAGCACACTCAAGAAACCGGTAACGGTGCGCTCGTACGGCATCAACGAAATTGTGTTGGAAACCGCATGGGAGTGCGACGGATATCTTACGGGTTCGGAAATCATGTATCCCGGATGGACGGCAACGGTCGACGGGAAATCCGTGCGCCTTTATACGGGGAATACCGTGTTCCGGACACTTGCCGTTCCCAAAGGAAATCACATAATACACTTCCGGTTCGTTCCGTATTCCTTCTATGTTGGCTTGGCGGTCAGCATTGCGTCAGCGTGTTTGTGCCTGCTGCTTGTGCGGATTGACAGAAAGGGCTAATTTGCGCAGTCCCAGTGCAATACACAGTACGATGATCGGGTAGAAGGGGATGATATAGCGGGGATCGGGGTGTACATACATGGCAATGGGGACGACTCCCAGTCCGTACAGCAGAATGAGCGTCCGTTCCCACGAAGAGCCCTTTGCCAGAAGCAGTAGTATGGACGGAACGAACAGGATGAGCATCAGTATCGGGAAGAGGATTTCATAGAACCACGTCGAACCGGCGACATATGCATTCCACGCGCCATACACCCCCGGAAGGCGGATAACGGGTCCGCAGAATTCGAATGACCATAACACGCCGCAGAAAAGCGGATAGGACGGATCGTTATTGCCGAACCGCCCGAGCGTGTGCCAGTACGGCCTGCCTTTATGGAGATTGAAGAGAATATTCAGTGTATTGGCGGTATATCCGAGGGGATGCTGCAGGAGTGCATCGCGGCTGACATTGCCCAAGAGGCGGTCGACCGCTTCCCAGCTGTTGCCTGTTTTGGTAAGGATGTACCATTGCAGATCCCAGTATGCCACCTGCAGGTTGACGCTAGGCGGAATGTATTCACGGAGCGTTTTCATTGACGGCGTCTGTTCGGACGGCAGAAGTTTGCCGATCCAGACTGCCTGGTTCCATAATTGGACGCCGTTGGTATCGGATAATCCTATGCGCCCGGTGATCGTGTAATTAATGGATATCCATAGTGCGATGATGGCAAGGCCCTCCAGCAGGAAGACAGAATGCACAGGCCGTTTTCCGCGTGTTCTGAAAAACCGCAGGACGGCATAGGCCATGAACGTGATCAATGAATATTTCCACAGCGTCATGACACCGCCCAGCAGGCAGGTAAGGCCAATCCATACGGGGCGTTTGTCGGTTTCATACCGGTAGAGAAGGAACAGAAACAGGGCGACCAGGAACGACGCACCGTTTTCCGTGAGCATGTAGGAGGAATAGAGAAGGTTTGCGGGAAGCAGGAAATAGAGACATGCAGCTACAACCGCGGGGGCAATTCCGATTTGCCGGCGCAGCATACGATAGATAAGAAATGATGACCCCATCAAAAAGAGCATCTGAATAAGATGCAGAACGACATCCGGTCCGGGAAGCCATTGCACCATGAGGAGCAGGAGTGCATAGCCGGGAGGGGAGATGGTCGTCGGCTTGCTGTAGATGAACGGTGCCTGGAACGGATAGGTGCCGGATTTGAAGTATTGAACAAGAGCAAGATAGAAATACGAGTCGATGATATAGTTCATCCATCCGAAGAGGAGGAATGCGGTTCCGGTGGCAATGCTCAGAATCACCAGAACACCGGCGATTACGACAACAATCCGCTTCTTTTTCATTTATTCCTATAGATCCACACCAGCGGGACGCCCTGGTTCGTGATGGTGTGGACCGGCTTGTGGGTGCGGATGTAGTCGGCGATGTGGTATCGGTTGAAGAATCCCTGCCTATTGAGGATGACGATATAGTCCGCTTCGTCTATCCAGCTCTTATTCAGATTGGGGATGAGATCGGGTCGCAGATACGTTCCTGCGACATTTCCTGCCATGACGATGAGGATTTTGGCGTTTTTGGGTGCATGGCTGTTGATCCATTCGACGGCGTACTTCTGACTGCCGCCCCAGTAGTCCAGATCGTAGAGTCCATAGGCGCCGCGGCTTCCGCCGACAAGCGCATTGAAGTAGGTTATCTGGAAGGGATGGTAGAGTACGATCGGAATGACGAGGCTCAGGCCAACGACAGCACTCATTATCCACAGAACCATTTTTCTTACCCGCAGAGGAATAGCCGGGAATTTCACGAAG
>CAYTIP010000058.1:0-5148 GCA_964437805.1 uncultured Gammaproteobacteria bacterium
CACCATGTTTTCGAGCATATTTGATTGTTCCAACGGCCAATAGAATAGTTTGATTTAATTATATGTATAAATTAATAGAATTATATAATTAATACCACTACAGAATTCAATCTTTCTCAACCGTCGTCACCCTCCTGACCCGCTCGACACAATACTTCTGTATACCGGATCCGAAACGGATTTGTGGATCCGTGCATACGTAGGGGTACCGGATCCGTACGGCTCACGCCCTATACCGGGAGTACTCTTTCCTGTACATGCGTTTAGGCAAGGCACCCGATTGTCCGCAATCCAAGACCCGCCAAGACCACTAATCCAACCGATCACGTAAAACCATCCAAACCTTGACCGGAATTCCATGGAACGCGGACCTCCCCCGACGACGGTACAATTGCCAAATGAGCGTCGGCAAACCCGAAGATGCGGTGGGGAAAAAATTCGCCGCTTCTCCCCCGCCCGATGATCGGACACTCCGACACCGGATAGTAGCCGTTCCCTCCTCCGAGAATCACATGGTTCTATCGTCATGGACAGAAAAAAACCAACGATGAATCTCCAAAAAATAATCGGATATCATCCCACCCGGATGACACCGAAAAACGGAAACCATCGGGTGCCGCATCGTTTTCCTCCTCTGGGATCAGAGAGGAGGCGTGGAAAAAGGGGCGTATAGATACGCCGTTTTTCATTTTTGGCACTCTTTTATCAATAGTGCTAAATTTAGCCTCAAATCCACCGGTCTTTTTGCATGTCTGTAAAGGAACGCAAAACACTCTTAATCCTGTAATAATGCAGGTATTCCCGCAATTCACCGAATTCTATGATCGTATTGCGTTCATGTTGGTACTATGATTGATATAGTTGCTTGAGGCTAGTGATAAATATAACCCTATAATCTATTACCGGTAACCGTATAACTACATCGTTTTGGGTCGGTAATCCGGTGACAGGACGCCAATAAAACCGGTCAATTCCCCACACACGTCACCTGGTCTTCTGTCGGAAGAACTATCCCGACAACCATATCAGCCGCTGCGATTTTTGGAGAGAATCGTGTGCCAAAAAATACTGAAAAAATACCTCGGAATGTTCCCGGAATCCTCCTATATTTATGGGGAACGATGTGTCTCACCCGACGCAGAGTGGAACGGATAGGTAAGAGAGAAGTGCGCTAGAAGGTGTCGACGAAAAAACCGTCTGCTCGGGTCTCCTCCCCTAAGAAGGGAAGGAAGCCTCAGTAGACGGTTTGAAAACGATATTATATGGATACTATATAATGTTGTCAAGAACCAAATACGGGATTGCATATGGTAGCATCGATATATGCGCAGAATCATGCACATCCTCCTCAGGGAACCGGTCATCAGCGGAATGCTCATCGTCGGCATCCTAACCCTGAACCTCTTACCGGATCTGGTTAAATGGAAGCAGACGCCTCCCGGTCATGCGTATCTGCCGGTACACAACTGCGCCATCGACTACGCGTTGTACCTCAGCTATGAAAAACAGGGTTTGGACGGTCAATCCGTCCTGTTTGACCGGTTTACGACGGAGCCCCATCCGGGGAAATGGGTCAATCCGTTTTATCTGGCGCTTGGCAGACTCTGGGGTGTCACCGGTATCCGTGATCCGCACGTCGTATACCACGCATCACGCATTGGGCTGGGAATCCTCTGGGCACTCACCATCCTCTGGTTTATCCGCAGGATGCTGTCCAATAAAACCGAGCGTCTCATCGCGCTTTTTTTCTCCCTGTACAGTTCGAGCGTCCCGATCATTCCCTCAAACGGCAACCTTCTGTCCGTCGGCACCTATACCGCATGGTGGAGCGAACTGGATCCTACTGTCCGCGCATTATTTCTCCCTGCACATCTTACGGGGCACATGCTCATGGTGTGCGTCATCGGCCTGCTGACCACCAAACAACTCACGGTCAGGCGGTTGGTTGCCACCTCGATTGCCGGTTTTTTCGCGGGTCTTTTCCATACGCCCAGCCTGCTGTTGCCTATCCTCCTCCTACCTACCTGGATCGTGTTCACAGGACAATGGAAACGCCTGGTACCGACAACGGGTGCACTTCTTCTTTCCTGCCTGTCGTTTTTCATTCTTTCCCAACAGTTCCACGCATCACCCTGGACCAATTATTGGGAATATGAGCGGGTATCGTTCGCCATCCCACTGTGGGAATACCTTTTGGGCCTGGGACCCATCGTCCTTCTGGGTGCAGCAGGAGCGGCAGTGGCATGGAAGCAGCCGCGTCTGCGTGCGCTGGTCATCTGGGCGGCAATCGGCATTGTGGCCGTCGGAACAATCCGCTCCATCACCACCCTTCCGATCCCCTATTTCAACAAACTGCTCGTATCCAATATCCGGTTCATGCAGATTGCCATAATCATCCCCCTGTCACTCCTTTCGGCAGTATTCCTCCGTGCACTCGGGAAGCGTATCCGGCCGGTC
Organism: uncultured Gammaproteobacteria bacterium; assembly: GCA_964437805.1. Classification (GTDB taxonomy): domain Bacteria; phylum Patescibacteriota; class Microgenomatia; order UBA10105; family UBA927; genus UBA10108. Next base: position 2,458 of record CAYTIP010000058.1, read on the forward strand.
CTCTTCCGGTGTATCCTCATCGCTCTCCTCTTCCTGACGGTTATCAGCTACCCAGCTTCGCTGTTCACCCAAATATCCAACGCCTACCAGGGTCCCCTGTTCCAATGGCCATCCACAGGGTGGATACAGGCTATCGCCTATCTGGAATCAGGAAACAAAAAAGAAACCGTCCTGTCGCTCCCGTTTGCAGGCCAGGCCATTGGCGGTTTCGTCAATCGCACGGCATTCGTGGGACGACCGTATTCGACACTGGATATGGAACGGAAAACGGATGAAGCATGGAAATTCTTGAGCGGGGCGATGTCCGGGTGCGAAGCATATGTATTCCTCCGGAACAATCACATCGGACAGGTATTCTGGGGGTATGATGAACAGACAGCAAAGGGTGACCCGCTCGGCTACCCCTTCCTTTCACTGGAAAAAGATTTCGGGGATACGAAAATCTATCGGTTCAATCCGGAAATCCGGGGATGTGAGTGACGCGGACCCGGTATCGTTTCGCCTGCAGGGCATGGTGCCCATAGGCTCATCAGTACAGCATTGGCTGTAGACGATACTGCTTGCTTGGTTGGATTGATTGTTGGATTGTTCTTATCGGAAGATCCGTTTTGGTGTTGGTGCCGGGTAACCGGAAAAAACAGAGAAACGGTATCGACGAAAAGAAACAATCTGGTGATGACCACCCCGGTCAAGGGTACAAAAGTGATCATCACCAGCAACTTAAGCGCGATTGCGCTCCTTACGGACAATGGCTTCAGAGGGACAATGAAAAGATATTAATGCCCCGAGAGCTTCCGGGCGAGATATTCACCGATCAGGCGCAAATTCTCCCAAAAACTGGTCGTCGCTCCCGTTTGTTCGGGGGTGGTGATATAGAGATACCAGATAATGATCCCGGCGATCAACACGACAACGGTAATCCACAGACGAACAAGCGCCTTGTCGCTCAACTTATTCGAATTTCCAGACATCTTCTTTAACTCCTTCTTGACCGGATGCAATGCTGAAATACAGAATTTCAACGTTCCATCCGGCCAAATAGGGATCGGAAGACTACAAGCAAGCAGTATGGTAAGGTGCTGTTCCTTCCCAGCCTCGCGAAGGCAGCAAATAGCCTCGGAAAGGCATGGTCAGGAAACGGCCTATAATAATATATTCCATCTGTTTTGTCAAGCTTCCTATGCCGATTTAGCCACAAAAAATACCTAGGGGGTGTTTGCAAATGAATGCAAATGAATGCAAAGAATGAATCTTCGCAAACACCCAAGAGATTACTCTCTTTTTCCTAGGTATTCCATCCCAGTCGGATATCCGGAAATCGTCAAACTCACGTCTGACAACGTCGGATCCCCTCAGGGGACAAAGAGGAGACCCTCCTCAACAAACAAGGAAGATCTCCTCACTACAGTGCGTAAACGGATTACTTGGCCTGGTCGAACAGCAGGTAGTAGCTACTCATGTCGTAGCGGGCGCGCTGCGGCGACCACCAGGTCACAAACTCATACTTCTTCGGAAGCTGGAACACCGCCCCGGTGGACAGTTTGACTGTGCGGCCGTCGCTCTGCAGCAAGGCGTATTTATTCCCGCCTGCCGGCCGGTAGGCCAAAGAGCGCCCTTCCATCGTAGACAGGATCTTATCCTGCGCAAAGACGTAGATACCAAACTTGTCGCCCATCTTGATGGTGAGACCGGTCCCTTCCGGTAGCCATGCGTTCCATAGGCCAGACTGACTGAAGTTGCCCGGCTGCGTACCGTCCCAGGTAGCCATGCCCAGAGTGCCGTCGGCCCAGGTGAACGTCACCCACTGGTCGTCCGGGCTGATACCAGGCCGGCTCGCGTCGGATGCCACCAACCACGGCTTCTGCCCCTCAAACCGTGCCTCAACCACGTTCACGCCCTTGCCGTAATTGGCGGTGTTGGAGATGAGCCAGTTATTGCCATAGATCGGCTCGGACTCCACCACGTTGGGCGTCTTGGTAATCTGAACGGCCGCTCCGCCGTAAATTGGCTGGCGGAACAGGTCGCCCTCGCGGTTGGCGTGCAATAACCAACAGCCATCCGGGCTGACGTCCACATACTCGTTGTACAGGCGGCCCACGCTCAGCGTGACCGTAATCATCGAGCCTGCGGACACGTCTTCCACCAGGTACCAGGGCAGCGCCATGTTGGTATACACGCGCGATTCCTTACCCAGGCAGCCGGTTGTCGGATTCTTCCCCAAACCGGGCACGACCAGATTCGCTGGAGGTGTGGGGGGAGGCGGCGGGGTCTTGGTGGGAGGCGGGGTCGGGGTGTTTTTCTTCCCACCGCCGCACCGGCCGTTATTGTCGTCCGATTTGGTCCCGTCGGCATTCCGACTGTTCCCACAGCCGTTATTGCCGTCTTCGACGGGATCCGTGTCGTTCTTGCCGCCGCCATCGGGGTCGGCGTTATTCTTGCCGTTGTCCCCCTGGCCGTTGCCGCCCTCGTTGCCACCACCACCGTTACCGTGATCGCACGACTTGCCGTGGCATTCACCACCGCCACCTTTGTCGCCGCCGCCACCTTTGCCGTTACCGGCGTACGCCGTCATAGGCGCGAACGCCGCCGCGAGGATCGCCAGCATGGCGACCACTGAAAAGATTACCCAAAACTTACTGCGCTTCATTGTCTATCTCCAAGATGCTGTTATTCTGATTCCGATTCGAATTC
>CAYTIP010000059.1:0-5138 GCA_964437805.1 uncultured Gammaproteobacteria bacterium
ATCTGGCCTTTCCGGATGCCGCGGCTAGGGGTGGTGGCGACCCCGATAATACGGAGTTCTCCGTCTTCTTCAACACTGGAAATAAGCGTGGTTATCTTCGAAGTTCCTATGTCAATACCGGATATGATGCGATCTCGTGCCATAAGAAAGAATTACCACTGGATCACCGGTTTGGAAAACCTGACATCAATGACCTTGGGCATGGTTCCCTTTATTCTAACGCCCGTTACAATCGTTTGTAAAGTAGCCATAAGCGAATCGATTCGCTGATTTCGGGTAAATAATAGTTCTGTTTTATCGCTTACCGCTTTCAATGTCGACCCGTTGTCGATCGTCCGAATTGATGAAGCCGGAAAAAGCATTTTCCCCTGGGAAAGGAATTCCAGACTCCGTTTTACGTTCGCGTCCTGAATCCTGCCTCCCACCCGGACAACGGGGACATCGATGAACAATTCAGGGAAACGGGAATCCGGTGTTGCGACACCCAGAACCGCTCCGTCTTCATCGAGGATATAACTGGCGTTTGCGGTCGTGAGTATCGCAAACGGCGTTCGCAGTACCGGACGGATGAGAATGGTATGGGGAAATTTCTTGGTAATTTCCACGTCCTTGAGCTGAGGATATGCGGCGAGCAGATCACGGCGGACATTTGCCGAAGGAAAGAAGAACATGTTGCCCGCAATCAGCCGCTCGTTGTATTCGATCCGCATGCCCTGGGCGACGAATTCGATATTCTGCACATTGAATCCCTTCAATACCGCGTACATAATTCCTCCAATAAGGGACAGCATGATGATTGCCGTAACCAACGCGCGTATCCGGTGAAGGGAAATTCTGGGAAGTGCCAATTTGGGTACACCGGGTTTTCGGAGGTTTGCAGCGCGGGTATCCGGACCCTTCCGGACAAACGGCCGGCTTGGCATATGCGGACGGCTCCGGGAATCTTTGGGCGGCGGGTGCCGCCTGGAGCGGAAAAACAATAGGTTCATAGGAATCCCGCAATCATTCTCCGGTTACGGCGTCCACCAGAAGTGCGGCCGCCCGGCTGTTCCCGGAAACCGGGTGTCCTTCGGCTAGTCCGTGTTTGATGAGATCGCCAAGCAAGCCGATAACCGTTTCTGCCGTGATTTCATACTGGTCAAGGACCACTGCCTTTCCGGATGATGCAGCATATGCGCGGGCGTTCGCTTCCTGCTCGCTTCCGGCAGACCACGGGAGTGGGATGAACAGGGCGGGTTTCCCCCATGCTGCCGTTTCCGCGACCGTATTGGCGCCGCTCCTTCCGATCACTACGGATGCATGCGCATACGTCCAGGCCAGATCCGGAAGATCCAAATACGGTACCGGTATATATCTGGTGCGGTACTTCCCCAACGACTCTTTCATCCGGCTGGCTTTTTCAAACGAAGGCTCGCCGGTCTGATGGATAATGGTGTACTGCTCCGTCAACGGCCGGATGAGCGGAAACAGGACGTCGTTGAGCGATTGGGCGCCTGTGGAACCGCCGGTGATATACAGGATCGGACCTGCGGATTTGGGCACGGGAAAGGAAGGGCTGGCCGGGGGATGGAACAATCCTCGTCTCAGGGGCAGCCCGGTAACGACCGTTTTCCCTTTGGGGACGTGCGCCGTCGATTCCGGGAAACTCACGCAGATCCGGTGGGCAAGCAGTGCAAGGAACCGGTTCGCCAGTCCGGGTTTGACAACCTGCTCATGGATAATGACGGGTATCCCGGTCAAAAACCCCGCGACGGCAACCGGTACGGCGATATACCCGCCGAATACCAGAATACGCTGCGGCCGATATTTGGCAATGTAATACAGGGACTGGATAAATCCGACGGGGAGTTTGAAGAGGGACGGAATCGTATGCAGGGTGAAGGTGCGCTGGAGTCTGCCTGTCGTGAGCGGCAGGAATTTGGCACGCGTATCCTGAACCAATCGGTATTCGGACGAATGTACCCGACTGCCTTCCATGGCATACTTTCTTCCGACCCAATAAACACGCCAATCCGGTTTTCGTTTCTCCAACTCCTCCAGAAACGCCAACGCGGGCGTCGGATGACCACCGGTAACAAAAAGGGTGTGGTGCATATCAGGAATGTTTGCTCACGTTCATAAGAATACCCAATCCGGAAAGCATGACCATCAGATTGGATCCTCCGTAGGAAATGAGCGGCAGGGGGACGCCGGTCAGCGGGATAAGCGCACTGATGGCGGCAATGTTGATAAGGGACTGCATACCGATCCAGGTGGCAATACCCGATGCCAGAAGCCGTCCGAATCCGTCCGTCGTGCGCCGTGCGATGGCCAGTCCACGATATACGATAACCATATACAACGATGATACCGCAATAGCACCGACAAATCCCGTTTCTTCCCCGATGATCGCGAATATCGAATCCGTGGTTGCCTCGGGAAGATATTCGTACTTCTGCCGGGATTTACCGATCCCCACTCCCAGTAATCCTCCGGACCCCAGAGCCAGTGTCGCCTGCCGGATCTGATAGGAAGACCCCAAAGGATCCTTCTGGGGGTCAAGAAACGATGTAAGCCTTGCCATCCGGTACGGGGAAACGATCGCCAACACCAGAACGCCAACCGCCAGCACCGGAACGAGCACAAGGAAATGCGATATGTGCGCACCCGAAAAGAAATACAGCACCATGGCAATGGTCAGCACGATCGACGCGGTCCCCATATCCGGCTCCAGGAGAATGAGACCGACGACGATCCCCAACAACGTCAGGAAGGGCCCCAAACGCTTACGCTCCTTGGAACTGAACCATGCGGAAAGGTAAATAATGAGCGCCAGTTTGGCAAATTCCGCAGGCTGCAATACGGTGAATCCCAGATTGATCCAGCGGCGCGCGCCCAGCGCTTTCACCGACAGACCGGGGATAAACACCGCAAGGAGAAGTGCAATCGTAACCATGAGAATGGGCACGGCCAGCCGATGCCACTGTTTATAGGGAATGAAACTGAATATGCCGAATACTCCCATGCCCAATACCAGCCATTTCAGCTGTTCGCGCGCAAAGTAAAACCGGTCCGAAAAATCCCGCATGGCAACCACGACCGACGCGTCGTACACGAACAGTATGCCTATGACGCACATGAGAAGAATGAGCCCGGCCAGAATCCGGTCCGCTCCCTGTACACCGGACCGCTTCGTATCCCAGGACGGCTTTTTCCGAAACCTAAAGGAGGGAAACTTCATAGATGAATTGCTTGCCCCGTTCCTTATAATTGGGGAAGAGACCAAACGATGCGCATGCAGGAGACAGGAGAACAACGTCACCCGCTTTGGCCAACGCAGTGGCCCGGGCGACCATCTCATGCATGGTTGTGGGTCCGGTGATGCAGGTTCCCGCATACCCGGCGCGTTTGAGCGCGTCCACAATTCTGCCGGTCATTTGTCCCACCGCAATGACCGCTTTCACCCGCTTGTCGGTAATTTCCTTTCCCATTTGGGTGAAATCCGCGCCTTTCTCGGATCCGCCGGCAATAAGCACAATCGGCCGGGTAAACGCGTTGATGGCCGCAATCGTCGTTTCGGGTGTCGTGGAAAAAGAATCGTTGATGTACAGGACGCCGCCTTTGGTACCCACGACCTGCAACCGGTGTTCAAGGCCGGGAAACGATGCGGCCTGCTGTCGCACAGCATTCAACGAAACGCCCGCGGCAAGCGCCGCAAGCGATGCTGCAGCGATATTTTCCAGATTATGCCTTCCCAGAAGTTTCATCCGTGCAAGTGTCACGATCTCCTCTTCGTTTCCGTTTACCCTGATGGTCACACGGTCGTCATGGATGTTCGCATCGCACGTATCCCCATGGCCAAAGGTTTTCCCGTTTCCCCTTGTGAGGGAAAGAAAAGACGATGCGGTGGGATCATCTGCATTGACAACCACGACATCCGTTTTTTCCTGGTGCCGTACGATCTGGGATTTTGCCTCGACATACGCGTCACGCGAACTGTGGAAATTCGTGGCGAGCGGATCGAAATTGGCAAGATGATCCTGCGTAATTCTGAGAACGACGGCGATATGCGGACTTTGATCCAGATCCTCCAGTTGGAAACTGGATAATTCCAGAACGACCCAATCCTCTGGCGTCATGGCGGGCAGTTTTGACAGAAGCGGGATGCCGACATTTCCGCCCAAATAGACCGTTTTCCCCTCTGCCTTGAGCATCTCGTAGATGAGCGTTGATGTCGTTCCCTTTCCTTTGGTTCCGGTGACACCGATGATTGGTGAGGGGCAGAACGAAAAAAACAATTTCGTACTGCTGGTGATCTCGCTACCCTGTTGTCGCGCACGGACCAATTCAGGTGTTGCCAGCGCCATTCCGGGCGTCCGTACGATAATCGGGAAATCCGATAGTGTTGAGAGGTAGCCGTCGCCCAAATGCAACGGGATACCCGAGGCGGAAAGATCCGGATAGAGTCGTGCCATCGTTTCGGGATCCCTTCGGTCGAACCCTTCAACCCGGCACCCCGCGTTCCGGAAAAATACAAGTGCATCCTGACCCTCCGTCGAGAGCCCCACGACCGCAATCCGCTTCCCCTTGAACCGTTCCATGTCCTTATTGTACGGAATCCGGAAGCGCATTGACAACCACAGGCGCTCCGGTCAGTTTTCGGAATATCTCCGTCACCCGCCGAGGGTTACCGCTCGTGAAATATTCATGGCGGGCCTTGTGATCTTCCGGCACTTTCAGTCCTTCCTTCATGAGTACGCGGGATACATGCCGGGCAACCGCATCGCCCGAATCCAGGATGCCGACAGAGGGGCCGACAACTGTTCGTATGGCGCTCGCAAGAAATGGAAAATGGGTACAGCCCAATACGATCGTGTCCCGTCCGGCAAGGATGTCATCCGTCAGGATAGTGCGGAGATATACGGCTGTTTCCGGCTCGTCCTGCTTCCCTTCTTCTACAAGCCGGACGAGATGCGAGTCTCCGATGGACCGCACGTCGCAGCCGGATGCGAATTCACGGATCAGGGATTTCTGGTAATGGCTTTTGGCTGTCGAAACCGTCGACAGGACCAGGAAACGTTTGGTCCGCGAAACCGCAGCGGCCGTCTTGACGACTGGGACGACGCCGATAATGGGGATATCCGGGAAGGTCTTCCGGT
>CAYTIP010000060.1:0-5103 GCA_964437805.1 uncultured Gammaproteobacteria bacterium
ACGGATGCCGTCCGCAAAACCGGTCCGGTGATGGACCTGCGGGACACCCCGGGATCCGGCGCATTCCTATGAAACCGTTGTTTTTGGCAATATCCACCATCGCCGCCGTTATTACCCCCATTATCGGTATTTCCAGTATTCTGCGGGGAGACTTCCGGCCACAGCGCATGACGCGGTTTCTCATTTTTCTCATCTCACTCCTGTTTGTTGGAACCCTGTTTGCCCAGGGTGACCGGAATGGCATCGTGATCGCAGGTGTCCAGTTGGTCGGTGGGGGGATTATCTTCCTCCTGTCTTTGAAAAAGGGTATCGGTGGATATAGTGGGATGGATATCGTCGTATTCCTCATGACAATTGCCTCTCTGGTTATATGGAAACGCACGGACAATGCACTGGTAGGACTCATGATGTCCATTCTCACGGATATCATCGCGTTTACTCCGACAATCGTGAAAACCTGGAATCTGCCGCACACCGAGGAGTGGAGATTCTATCTGTCGGACGTCGTCGCAAGTACCTTCAGTATTCTTTCGATCGCCGCCTACTCTCTGGAAACCCTTGCGTTTCCCGTATATATCCTGGCAATCAACACGATGAGCGTTGTCATGATATTGGGGAGACGGAAGGTATTGGCGGCGAGGTAACTATGGCAAAAACAAAAGTTTATATTGTATTCGGCGGGAAATCAGGGGAACACGAGGTGTCCATCCGTTCGGCCCGCAGTGTAATGGAAGCCATCGACCGGGAGAAATACGAACCGGAACTTCTGGCAATCGCCAAAAACGGAACCTGGTTGCGAGGGCCGCAAGCACGGCGCGCCCTCATGGAGCGTACCTCCATCGATCGGGGATCATCCATGACCCTCCTCCCTCCCCTGCCGAAAGCGACCGGTCTTATATCATCATCCGCAGAACCGATGCCATCGGTCGTATTTCCCGTATTGCACGGTCCGTATGGCGAGGATGGGACGGTGCAGGGAATGCTGGAAATGATGAACGTTCCGTACGTGGGAAGCGGCGTGTTGGGTTCGGCTCTTGGTATGGATAAGGTTATCCAGAAGCAGGTATTTGCCCAGTACGGACTTCCGGTGGTCCGGTTCTCGTGGTTTTTGATGGGTGAGTGGCTTTCGGACAGACAGTTCATACTCCGGAAGATCAGTCGGGAATGCGGGAAGTATCCGCTGTTCGTGAAACCGGCAAACTTGGGATCCAGCGTCGGTATTTCCAAGGCACACAATGAAAAGGAACTTGTCAGCGCAATTCGGCTTGCCGGTCAGTATGACCGGAAAATCATTGTTGAACAGGGCAAAGAAGGTATCCGCGAAATCGAAGTATCGGTACTGGGGAACGACAAACCCGAGGCATCCGTCTGCGGAGAAATCATTCCGGATCACGAATTTTACGATTACGATGCGAAGTATTTTGACGAGAAGACCCGCCTCATGATCCCGGCCGACATCCCCAAAAAAATCCAGGACACCATCAGAAATATGGCTACGACCGCGTTTCGCGCGCTGGACTGCTGGGGGTTCAGCAGGGTCGACTTCTTCCTGGAGAAGCAATCGGGGAACATCTGGCTCAATGAAATCAATACGATTCCCGGGTTCACGTCCGTCAGCATGTATCCCAAGCTGTGGGAAGCATCGGGAGTATCCTACCCCACACTCATCGACAAACTGATTCAATTGGGTGTTTCCCGGTGGAAGGAAAAACAGCGGTTGGCGACATCGCGCTGAAACGGATATGAAACGGCTTATGGGAAGAATCATCCTCGAATACCTGCGCTTTTTTGCCAAGTGGAAGCTCCGGCGGATCCATCCGCGGATTATCGGGGTTACCGGGAGCGTGGGGAAAACCAGTACCATCCACGGATTGCATCTCATCCTATCCAAACGGTTCAGGACGAAGACGACCTGGAAAGGGAATTCGGAATCGGGTATCCCTTTGGAAATCCTCAACATCAAGCTGGCGGATTTTTCACCGATCAGCTGGCTGAAAGCCATGTTGGCAGCACCGGTCCGGGTGTTTGACAAAGATGCGTATGATGTGTTGATCGTGGAAATGGGTGTGGACGCGCCGACCGAACCCAAGAACATGGGGTATCTCCTGAGAATCGTCAAGCCCGACATCGGCGTGCTATTGAACGTATCTGCTGTCCACACGGAACAGTTTGGGGGTGACGTGGAGGCAATTGCCAGGGAAAAAAGTCGACTGGTGAGCGGCATGGACGCGTCCGGGACCGCGGTGATAAACACGGATGACCGGTTTCTGGGTACGCTTCCGGCAACAATTGCCGCACACACACTGACGTTCGGAAAGAACAAATCGGCAACACTGCGGATTACCGGACACAGCATAAAAGGATACTCCACGACATTCTCCTATGAGTATCAGGGGAAACCGCTGAAGCTCGTCATGAAAAACCGCCTGTTCATGGAAGAATACGGTTATCTGTTTGCGGCGATGCTGCTTGCAGGTGTCAGTCCCGGAATGGACGTGGAGGAATCGGCGCGGGTACTGGAGAAGGAATACACGCTTCCTCCGGGACGGCTTTCCGTTATCCCGGGTTTGAAGGGGTCCGTCATTCTGGATTCGAGCTACAATGCGTCGCCGGTGGCAACGACGGCGGTACTGCAGTTGGTCAAAGGATTGCCCGTACGGGGCAGAAAAATTCTGGTACTGGGGGATATGCGGGAACTGGGTCCGCTTGCCCAGCGCAAGCACGGGGAAATCGGCATTGCGGCCGCCCAGGTTGGAGATGTTATCGTTCTGGTGGGACCGAATATGGAAGCGTATGCCCGGCCCGCAATCCTGCATACGGGGTTTCCGTCGAAGCATGTCGTAGTATTTGATACGGCCGAGGGTGTGGGCAAATACATCCGTGAGAAGGTTCTGAAGAAGGATGATTTGGTGGTGGTGAAGGGATCCCAGAACACGATATTTCTGGAAACCGTAGTGTATGATCTTATGAAGGACAAGACCCAAAGTGCCAGTCTGTTGTGCAGGCAGGGGCCGTATTGGGAACGTGTACGGCAGGGATTTTTTTCGAAACACCTATGACAATTACGATCTGCGGAAGTATGCAGTTCCATCGGGAAATGCTCATCGCCAAATCATTTCTGGAAAGCCAAGGGCATACGGTACATGTGCCTTCCGGAGCTTATGACATCCGGAAGAACGAGTTCTATGCATCCAGCGAGGATGAGAAAATAAGCTTTAAGATAGAAAACGATCTCATCCGGGAGCACTTCCAGTATATCCAGCAGTCGGACGCGATTCTTGTTCTGAATTACGAGAAAAAGGAAACGCCCGGCTATATCGGCGGTAATACATTCCTGGAAATGGGTCATGCGTTTGGATTGGGGAAGAAAATCTACCTCCTCCATCCGGTTCCCGCGATGGATTATGCCGTAGAAATGCATTCGATGCGCCCCACAGTACTTAACGGGAATCTGAAGCAAATCGTATGAAGATAGCACTGTGCGGCAGTTTAAGTTTCCACGAACGCCTCCGGGATCTTCAGCATAGACTGGAGGCGAACGGCCACACCGTATTCGTTCCCAAAAGCCTGGATCTTATTGAGAATGGTGAGTTCGTCAAGCCGGTAACCGTTGCGGAAAGGCTTGCGGCAGAAGAAGCGCATGATTTTCTCCGGGAGCATTACCGGAAAGTGGAGAAGGCGGATGCCGTACTGATCGCCAATTACGATAAAGACGGGGTGCGGGGCTATGTCGGGGGGAACACATTCCTGGAGATGGGGTACGCCTATTATCTGGGTAAGCCGATCTATATTCTCAACCCCATTCCTGATATGATATACACGCTTGAGATTGCTGCAATGCGCCCGATTGTCCTCAACGGAAACGTAGATGCCATCGGATAATCATGCTCTCGTAGTTTAATGGACAGAACGCGGCCCTCCGGAGGCTGTGATGGCAGTTCGACTCTGCCCGAGAGCGCATCGTTAGGACAGGAGCCAAAGAAGCGGATATGTGGTACTCGATTGACCGGCTGAAACGCGGTGAGGACCGGGAGCAATTGCCCGAGATTTTTCTGCTGGAATCCGTCATCGAGAACAATCCTTGGCATGATCACCAGTCGGTGCTTGCCCATACGATCGCGGTCATGGAAGAGGCGCAGAGGTTGGCGTTAGGCGAAGGACTGCCTGGTGCTTTGGGAGCGCGGGTAGCCGCGTATTTTCACGATGCGGTGGAGAGCTATACCAAGGGCGATATACTGCAGATCGCATCGCTTTGCCATGATACGGGCAAGGCATTGACCGTTTCGGCAAATCCGAAAGGATTCACCAGCAGCAAGGGGCACGAGGCACTCAGTATCGGATTGACAAAAAGGATTCTCACACGGTTTGATGTGACCGGGGATGCGGCCGAACGAATCACTGTGATTGTTGCCTACCATGGCATGATCCATGAGGTGGCGGAGCAGTTGGAAACATCGGAGCGCGCAAAAGAGGTGAAGGCCGTTGTAAACGGGGCCATGGGATTCATCCTTCCGGATCTCATCATCCATGGGTTGGCAGATACCTATGGAGGGACAATTGTACGCACCAATCCGGTGCTGGTCCGCAGACGCCAGGAGGTAATGGTGGATTGGTTGGAAGAAGTGTTGAAAGCGAAATAATTGGGAGAGGTCGCATAGTGGACTAGTGCGCACGCTTGGAAAGCGTGTGTGGCTGCAAGGTCACCGCGGGTTCGAATCCCGCCCTCTCCGCCTATAAGCTTCACGTGTGTCGTGCATCCGGTGTGCACTGTCGAATATACTCCGGTCCGCTTCCCGATGCGCAATTACGCTGATGCAGAAGTGCCCGTACATCCGTGCCATATGAAGAAAAAGCCGGAACGAATGTATCCACCAGAAAAACTGACCGCGCTGGCGATATCCGGACTCAGACACGCATGTTTTTTTGCAGCACTTGAGTTGGATGTATACGGAAAGATTCAAGGAAAAACGGTTTCCATCCCCAGATTTTCGGTTCTGTTGGGGATTCCGGAAACATCCGCCCGTGCATTAGCACAAAATTTATCGAATATGGGTCTGTTGAAATTCGTGAATGGACGGATATCCAATACGGAATTATCTGGTG
>CAYTIP010000061.1:0-5010 GCA_964437805.1 uncultured Gammaproteobacteria bacterium
TATGGAGTACCATACCGAGGAGATTATTTGTCGCCTGCTGGCGATCCTGAATAATCTCCTCCCCGGCATTACTAAGTGTCTTATTACATATGACATTTTGTTATGTCGGGAAAGATGTATTCGCTCATTAACAATATATTGTTGGGAGAAATGCCGACGCAATAACCAGTATCGGAGATATTGAGTACCGGAATATATCGGTCTACTCGGTAGACCGATCCGGGCGTATTGTTTCGGAATCGTCTCCCTACAACTACATAGTTGATACGTGTGGAGTGAGGTTCTGGTGAGTGTTCTTGATATCGATCCTGGTGTCCGGAATACTCACCGGTTAACCAAAACTACACACTGGGAAAGGCAGTGTCGTCCGTGGAAGCGGAATAAATGGTTAGCTAACCCATCGGATATGGGTGCAGGAGAGGATACAGAATTCAACATCGATTGGAGAGAAAATCATGGGAATCCGACATATTCCTCAGTTAGGTGTACAGTCGCCTCGTCAGTTTGTCCGTTATTGGCGACCGAACGGTTCACGGTTGGTGATGTTCGTGCGGAACGCGCGCACCGACAGTTTGTATACCCTGGTGCGCTGGGGCAACGAATTATATCTCCCCGTGCGTGAGGGAGACCGTCCCGAGGTCTATATCGTGAACGGTTATCGCGGCATGTATGCGGCCGTACCGGCTTTTCTGGAAGGATTGAACGTCTACGAAGAAAACGGACCGACGCAGCCCGAATACTGCGACAGCCGTTCCATGTGGGAAGTCGGACCAGGTCAGAACATCGTCATCAAGGGTGTTCATGACCGGCAATCCGGCAAGACCAGGCCTGTCGTGATCGAGCGCACGGGAAGCGGCGTGACCATCGCGGAAGCGGTGTACAACGATCTCTCGTTGCGTGGACAATGGAGTTTCTACGAGCGCTGGCAGCTCGGGTTTGGCAAGCCGTCGTCCCGCGGGTGGAATGACCTGTTCTCGGTCGAACCGCACGTTCCGTCCTACTGGGATCCGACTCCCGAGCCATATTTCTACGGCGATGCAGTTCCGAAAACGCCTCCCGTTTGGCGTGAATGGAATGATGAGACAGAGCGTTCACCGCTGGAGAGTTTCTCCGGTCCGGCCCGCGAATTCGGCGAGGTGTTCATGGGTGGCGGCACGCTGGGCGGTGACCAGGAACGGTCTGCGAAAAGCCCGGGTCGCGCCGGCGCAGGGTTGGGTGATGCCGTTCGGCAAACCAGCGTTGCAACTGGGATCGGCTACGATCCGTTCTCGGCACGCCTGGCGCTCATCAACCTGGAATTCCGGTCTGATTTGGCTGCAATGCTGGGTTGGGGAAATGTACCCGACGAGCAGTGGTCCTGGACGATGCCTGATTTGCGCTATCCCTGGTGGATGAATCTCCCCTGGACCTTTGATCCGACCTACGGAGTGGCCAGCCGGGTACCCCGCGCGCCACACCGCCCGCGGTAGATGTTCGATATGTAGTTCCTGCGTAAGCAGGAAGGAGACGATTGTGTTGAGGAGCATTCCTCATTATCGCCGGCAACGGTGATCCTGAGACCTCAACACAATCCTCAAGTCCTTAATCCGAAGGATTGAGTATTTGAGGATACAAAAAAGCCGCAGTGATGCGGTTTTTTTGATGCACTTTTTCTATACGATTGCCGCGTCGATCGGTGTGTCCACCAATTTATGGAAGTTCTGTGATTGCGCTGTCACTGTGCTCTCCGGTATACTCTACTATCAAACTATATGGGAAAAGAACATCTGATTCTCCCCGACGGGAGTGAATATAAAGTACGCAAAGACGGATACCGCAGAAGCAGGGGAAATACGTCAACCCTCTACGAGATTGACTGTTCCGGGTGTGATCACGTTCTGTTTGTGTATCAGAAAGACGGTCCGGGGCCGATTAAGCGGTGCTATCTGGACCGGATCGCATGGGCATCGGACGAGGATTTGGTCGTGAGCCCCCAGCAGGCCGTTGATGGGCAGTTTCCCGGATTATTCTGCGACCAGTGCGATCAGCCGATCGGTACGCCGATGTTCTATCAGCCGGAAGACAGACCCGCATACCGGATGATTCCGGGATCGTTCCATAAACGGAAATTCGTCTCGGCTCAGGGGAAGAGCTGAGCGGATGCCGGAAGTCTCGGCCGTTGAATCCCTTCAAGAAACCCAAGGATTTCCCCTGCGGCTCGTGTGACGTCGTCGTTGATGACGGAAATATCGATGTTCGGGTGCGGTGTATTTGCGTGCATCAGTGCGTCCAGTTCTTCCAACCCGGCTTGCAGTCTTCCGTTTATGTTTCTTTCCGAAAGGGCAATCCGGTCAAGCCATGTGCCGACGGTTGGCGGGAAGAGGTAGATCCCGACCGTGTCGTATTCCGGCCGCTTGAGGAGCGGAACTTTTTCCAATGGGAAATCCAGAATCGGCATCCTACCACTCATGAGGGCGTCCTGGATGGGCGCAAGCGGCGTTCCATAGGAGACGCCGTACATCCGGTTGACGAAGACAAATTCACCTGCCGCCTGCCGGACTTCGAATTCTACCGTAGATACGGATTTCTTATCCTGCTCTCCCGGACGCAATTCGCGGGTCATGTATGGGGAAATGTACACGAACCGGTCGCCACTCAGCTCATTGAGTGCGGCAATGATAGTCGATTTGCCGATGGCGGACGGGCCCAGAAGGAGCGGAAAGAGGGAGTTCGGATGCGCATACACGCGTCCCGGTTTCCGGTGCAGGCGTGCGACATGGTCCAGCCGACGCTGCGTATCGATGGGGAATTGTCTGTATTCACCTTCCGGATTGGCCATATGCGTGTTTCACGGCGTTGATGCGGTTTTTGAGACCCACTGCCTCGCGTTGGGACGCATCCGCAAACGATTCTCCCGGAAGCCGCTGTGGGTAGAGGATTGCTCGGGAAGCGCTGATCATAATGCCGTATCCCTCATCGTCCAAACATGGTCCGATGCTTTCGGACAGATTGCCACCCTGGGTACCGATGCCGGCCAGGAGAATCGGTGTCTGGCCGATTTCCTCCCGGATGCCGGTGAGATTCCCAGCATGGGTTGCACTGACGACCGGAATGATGTTTCCGTTTCCGTTCCACTTGGACATACTTAACCGGAGGATATGCCGCCAGAGCGGAATGCCGGAGGCAAGCGGCAGATTCTGGATCTCATCCGCCGACGGATTGGACGTGTTGACACACAGGACGACAAGTTTGTCTTTCCATTTCGTAAACGGTTCGATCGCATCCAGCCCCAGATAGGGATTAAGGAGCACGGCATCCGCGTCGATCACGCCGAAGATTTCCTCTGCCAGATGGCCCGCTGTGTGCCCGACGTCCGCGAACTTTCCGTCATAGACGCGAAGCGCATGGGGATGCCGGCGGCGAAGATACGAAAACGTATTGCGTAGCGCAGCCCTTCCCTGGGGACCCTGGTAGAAGTTGGCGTTTACCTTGAAATCCACGACGTGGGGTGCAGTCGCATCGATAACGCGCTGGTTGAAGAGGGTAATCGCGCCTTCGGTGTTTCCGCTGCCCACCTCGTCCCATATCTCCTGCGGAAACCGGTTAATGTCCGGATCAAGACCGACTCCGGCCATGGAATCCACTTCGTGCCATCGTGCACGGATTTTTGCAATGCCCGAAGGAAGTACTTCCGGCTGTTGTTCGATTTCTTTTGCCATAGGAAACAGGTATAAGTACGCTGTTGCCAAATGAAGGCAGTAGTATAGCGCGATAGAGCGGGTTTTTCAAGACTATAGGGTCCGTTTGCCGATACAAACCGGAGTTGGAGAGCGTGTAAATGAAATATAAAAGACGAATAAATACAAAACACCCCCCCTTTCATCAAACATTTGCTTTCGCAACTGCCTGACTACTCAGGAGGGTGTCTTGCACTATGCGGTTAGTCGTCGCTCTTCTTGGAGCCGGTCAGGCTGAGCAGCCGGACGAAGAGATTGATGAAGTCCAAATACACAGCCACGGCGCAGTCGATGGCATTGTCCATCGTATAGGGCACCCGCATGGCGCGGTTCCAGTCGTAGATGACATAGCCGGAGAATACCAGGACGCCGATCCAGTCCAGCCACGTCAGCGCGTGATCGATGGGCAGACCGAACAGGCCGGCCAGGGGCACGATGAACGAGCCGATGATGAGCATGGTCAAAGCTCCCAGCAGCCAGGAACCCCAGCTCTCCAAGCTGTCCGGAATGACGGCGCCGACGATGCCCAGGACTACGACCACTCCGGTGGTGACGAAGAACACGCGCACCACGCTGGCGGTTGTGTACAGGGCGACGACCGGGCCGAGCATCATACCAAACGGCACGGCGATCATCATATAGCCCAGCAGCGAAATCAGCGGATTGTCATTGGTGAGGGCAATCCACACGCCGGCCAGGCCGAAGACGAGGACGCCCAACAGGAAGACCAGGTTCAATTCCCAGCCCTGCGTCCAGTAGGCCGCGATGGCGCTCACTGCGATGCCGACTGCGGTCCAAACGGACACCATCAGGGCGAAGAGATTCTTGCTCATGGTGCCATAACCATTTCGTTCCCAAACTGAGTCGTTCATGATCTTTCTCCTTATCGAATGTTTGAAAGTTGACGGATAGGATGGTCGAACCGGATGATTGGCTGACGACGATATAGTAACCTCCTTTTGGTGAATATCAGCCAGAAAAATCGAATAAGAAAATGTTCTTAGTCAATTATTCTGGCTGAATAAAAGGAAGCCCGCATGTAAATGTGCAAGACAAAAAAATAGAGTATCAGCCATGAATATGCCGCGAAAGACACAAAATGTCCGTTACTCCATAGGGGGAAATTCTAGCATATCAGCGTTGTGTTGTCAAGACTATAGGCTAGTTTAGCAGTTATGGCACTGTCGGGTA
The DNA here is from genome assembly GCA_964437805.1 of uncultured Gammaproteobacteria bacterium. Lineage (GTDB taxonomy): Bacteria > Patescibacteriota > Microgenomatia > UBA10105 > UBA927 > UBA10108. Next base: position 4,908 of record CAYTIP010000061.1, read on the forward strand.
GCCTCGTGTTGGGTTTGACGTTCCTGTTCCTGCATGGGTACGATGGAGGGCAGCAAACTAACCGGTATTAGTAAACTATTCTAGTTTCCTGATAGTATATCCT
>CAYTIP010000062.1:0-4997 GCA_964437805.1 uncultured Gammaproteobacteria bacterium
ACTGGTTCTTGTGACCGAATTGCTGTTTCACTTCCGCTAGCACACTAGCAAGAAGTTCTTCCATATCCGTCGGTCTGGGATCAACAACCAGTCTCCCGGATTCGATCCGGGAAATATTCAACAGTGAATTGACCAGGGCAATCATCCGCTCATTGGATTCCTGAATATTACCCACGAATTCCCGTTGTTGCGGAAGCAGTTCACCCGCATCTCCCGCAAGCAACATCTCGCCCAGCCACTTCATCGCCGACAATGGAGTACGCAACTGATGGGACGCCAGGGATATGAATTCCGTTTTCATCCGGTCGATTTCCTTCTCCCGGGAAATATCCCGCTCGATACCCACAAAGTATTCCAGCTGACCCCGGGTGTTAATTACCGGGGAAATGTTGGCGTATGCATAATAGATCTCTCCGTTTTTCCGGTGGTTCTTTACCTCGCCGCTGAAATCCTTTCTCTGTGTTTTGATCGTTTTCCAAAGATCGCGGTAAAATGATTCGTCCATGAGCCCGCCCCACAGATCCCTGCCCCCGGCTTTCTTCCCCATCACTTCACGGATAGGGAACCCCGTGATCCGTTCCACTGCCTTATTGGCAAATATGATGATTCCTTCCGGATCCGTAATCACGACGTGGTCGAGGGCGTTTTCAACGGCGAGCTTGAATTTCCGCAGATCTGCAGCCAGTTCTTCGGAGTGTTTCTTTTCCGTCTCGACATCCTCAAGGATATTGAGCGTCGCCCGCTGCTTGTCCTCAATGTCCTGTTTACTGACAATGAGTTCATGGGTCTGTTCCCGGACTTTCCTGTCCAGGATCGCGTTGCTTTCCCGGATTCTCGCAAACATGGCGTCCAATGCAGTGCCTACGACTTCAAATTCATCTCCGGTCCTGATCGAAACGGTCTGGGTGAAATCGCCTGAAGCTGCCGCACCCGCTGCCCTTTGGAGAACGGACAGGGGTTTCAGCCGTTTTCTCAGGTACCACCAAATAATGAATACAATAATGGACGCGGAGAAGAGGATGCCCAAGCTGATGACTGCGGCGGCCTGTCTGGCCGGACGCAGCAGTTTTGAGGAATGGATTTCGACGATAAAGTAGAACGGGAATGCTCCGATCCTGTCTACGGCAAATATCTCTCGTTCTCCGTCGGTTTTGTCATTCAATTCAACTACTTCCCGGTCGCCTCCTGCGGATATGAATTCCTGGATTTTTCCGTAGTGTATGGGGAGAATTTCCTTCCCTGCGTACGTCTGCTCCGTGGATGTTCTGCGTTTCTGCTGTGGGCTCATATCCCCAAGGCTCGTGAGAATCCGGTCATTCCGATTGGAATAGGTTATGACGCCGTTCTCGTCGGTAAGCATGATATTGCCTTCCTGGACCAGGCTGGAACTCTCCAGTTGCTTCCGCAGGTAGGAAGGACTGAGTTTGGCGACAACGACACCAACGGGCTTGCCCGATTGCCCGGAAACGGGCGAGGAGAAATAGTACCCAAATTCACCGCTGGTCACCCCTACTAGGGATTCAACTGCACGTTGACCGGCAATCGCCCGTTCGAAATAATTGCGGAACGCATAAGATTGCTCCAGAAACGACCGGTCAGTCGAAATCGCCGCACTACCTGAAGCGGTCAGAAGATACACTGCCGAATACTCGGGGTACTCTCTAATGTACTGGTCAAAAATCCCCGTAAGCTCAGCACGGCGCTCAGCGGTCGGCGTTTCTAGAAACTCCGATACACGCGTCCTCAGGGAAACCATTTTTACAAATTGACCTGATGCGGAAAGAACGCTATCCAGTCTGTCGCTCTGTTCCTGGTGGATCTGCATGATGCTTTCACGCCGCATCTGTACAATTGTCTGTTCCACGAACAAATATACTACCGAGGCGGTCACAATTCCGGAAAATACGATAACCGAAAGAATAGCAAGGATCAGTCGACGAGATAGAGATATATACCGTGATTTCATATTGGTCGGGTTACCGGTTCCGTGCCGTCTCTTGCTTGAGCAAATCCAGCTCACGCTTCAGCTCGCTCATTTTCAATTCGCGTCCGACCATGAGCTTATTCATCCGCTCCAATTCACGGGTTTGTTCCTTGAGCCGATCTTCGTACGACTTGCGTTCGGTAATATCCCTGAATATTCCCACGACGTGCCTTTTCCCCTGTATTGTAAGGCTTGATGAAGAAATTTCAGCAACCACGCGCCTGCCCTCGCGTGTCATGAACGCAACTTCCGTATTGCCTCCATGTTGAGTATCCGAAACCGATTGCAGATCACTGATCCACCGCAACCCCGCTTCCCTGTCGTTTTCCTCTTGGGATAGAAGCGTACGGATATTCCTGTCGAGTATCTCCGTTTTCGTATACCCGAAAATCCGTTCTGCGGCCTTGTTCCAGAATACGATTGTTCCGGACAGGTCCATCATCACGATAGGGTCGCGGGCAACTTCGGTAATGGACTGGAACTTGGATTCGCTTTCCGTCGCATATTCCGATAACTGGCGCGCAACCCTTCGGGCCTGGATTTGGGACCGGACGACCGAATGGATAAGGATAAACAGGAGTAATGCAATCAACAGACCCACGATAATGATCAGCCCGGGCACTGTCTGTTCAATGCGGCTTAATCGGAAACGGCCAGTTGCGCTGAACCGCAATAGCCACTTCCTCCCTCCCACATCGATCGTCGTTTCCTTTCCAATAATCGATTCCCCGGATACTGCTGCCGTGTTGTAGGAATACAGCGGCATCGGATCCGCATCCGATACATCAACGATATCCAACCGGATATCCTTTTGCGGCACCAGCATATCCGTAACTCCCGCAAGAAACGTGCTGTCTCCCCGGATGGACACGCCCACGAACCCCTTAACGGCATGTTCCCGTTCCTCGGGTGTCCCGACCGGTAACCCGCTTTCAAACACCGGCAGGATTATGAGAAATCCGGGTCCGATATCGGGCTGCAGGTCAATCCTGCCGGTTGCCCTGGCTGCTCCCATCACGACTGCCTGCCGGACTGTTTCCCTCCGTTTCGCATCAGAGAGGAAATCGAATCCCATGGACCCCATATTTATCTCTTCGGGATAGACGTAGGTAAGGACCAGATATTCGGAGGCGGTACGCTGCGGAAAAACCGTAAACGAGGGGTATCCCTGCGAATTCACACTTCTGTCATTCCGTACCGAGGCAATAAACGTATCCTTCTGTTTGTCCGGAACATACTGCAGATACCCAAGCCCAATGATTCCGGGATAGCGTTCCCTGAGAAGCAGTGCTTCCGAATATACCTGGAATTCACTACGGGTTACCTCAGTGCTATGCTGAAAAAACCCTTGCACGCTTGAAAGAATATAGATGTCCCGTGCGATTTTATTGTTGATGGACTGTGCAAGGACCGCGGAATCGGCTTCGAAAGCACCACGGGCATTTTCCAACAGTACCGACTGGACATATCCGGAAACCAGCACGGAGATTCCGATGATCAACAGTGAAATGGCAAACGGAATCCCCCAAAGCCAGCCCCGGAATCGTTTCGTGGTTCCGGGAACCGGTTCATACTGGCGGGCAGTGTCCTGCATATCAGGTTCCGATCATTGCATGTATCCGTTGTGCAAGCGCTTCAAGGGAAATATTGGTTTTTACGATGTAATCCGCGGCTCCCGCATTGATGGCTGTTGCTGCTTCGGAATCCAGGTTGGTAAGCATAATCACCGGTATTGCCTTAAACCGGTCGTCCAATTTCATCCGTTCCAGGACGTCAAACCCGTTCAATCCTCCGGGAAGCATGATATCCAGAAGCACCAAATCAGGTTTTCCGTCTTCCACGCGCTCCAGACCGGTCTTCCCGTCAAATGCCTGAAGCACTGTATACCCGGCTTTGGTAAGCCCGGCATAAACGCCTGTCTGCAGCTGCTTTTCGTCCTCGATAAACAGTATTGTTTTCATAGCACCTTCCTTTATTCTATCGTACCATACCGTGCTCTCCATCGATTGACAGGTTTTCGGACAACATGCCATACTGGAATACACATGGATAGTCCTGTCCTTCCGCCGGTCCAACCGGAACAAACCCCTCCCGTTGTGCCTGTCGTACAAACACCTATCTCATCCACGATTCGTCCTGCAGCGCCTTCCCGCAACACACCCACCAACCAGGAACGCTTCGATTACTGGGTTAAGGTAATCATCGGTCTGTGCATTCTCATCATCGCATTCGATCTGTCGTTCATCGCCCTCTCACCGGTGCTGTTGAACAAAAAAACCACCATCCAGAATCCGTCGGTACCGATTCCGTCCATCCCGGCCATGATTTCGGGCATTCTGGATATCAACGGCCCCATTCCAGAAAATGCGATCCTGGAAATCCAACAGCGGAGGATGGGAGATGACGAATTTTCCGTCGCAGTTGCCGTCCCCAGTGTCCGTGATACCATGAGCTGGAACTGGAACACGGCAGAAGAAGGGTCTGTCTACGAACTCCGTGCATCGGTTGTCGTGGATGGCGTGTCGATCGGACAGTCCAATATCCTTGCGGTCACCGCACCGGCGCTCAATGAAGAACTCCGTATCGTTCTTCCCAAACCCGTCCAGGAATCAACCGCAGCGCCGCAGCAGTCGCCGACCCCCGGCGCTTTACAGACGACAACCATCTCCGGACGAATCGGTCTCAATGGATATATCCCCCCGGCCAGTTTCATTACGATCGAAGCGAAAAAACAGGGTGAATCGGGTTTCAAGCAGGTGGTTGGCAGTCTGAACGCATCCGACGGAGTATCCTGGAGCTGGAATGGGGCGGTATCCGGTATCACCTATGAATTCCAGGCGGTACTCAATACACCCTCTGGCATTGCCGGGGTATCACCGACCCTCACGACGGCGGCTCCCTCCGGGGGAGAAATGCTCGTTCTTCATTCCACGGCATCCGCTCCTCCCATACAGGGAAGCATCTCCGGCATCTTTGATATCAACGGTCCAATTCCTGCCAATGCCACGATCAC
>CAYTIP010000063.1:0-4990 GCA_964437805.1 uncultured Gammaproteobacteria bacterium
GCGCAGAAATCCGGCCGATGCACGGAAGCTGGCTGGAATTTTTCGTAACCAGAAACGACTGTCTTATGGTCCGTATCGACAGGCGCCGGAAGTTCGTTGCTTCCACGTTCCTGAAGGCAATGGGATTCGGATCAAACGAAGAGATCGCGGCATTGTTCAAGGATCTGGACAACGATCCGGATCACCGGTTCTTCCAGACGACGTTTGCCAAAGATCCCACGACCAACTTCAATGAAGCGGTATTGGAACTCTACCGGAAGCTCCGGCCGGGGGAACCGATCGTTCTGGACAACGCCAAGGAGCTTCTGAATACCATGTTTTTCGACTTCCGCAAGTATTCCCTGGAAAAGGTAGGCCGCTACAAGATGAACAAGCGACTGGGAATCAACGTTCCAAACGACAAAGAGCACTGGGTACTGACGAAGGAAGACATTATCGGTGCGATCAGACTGCTTCTTTCGATTTCCAAGGGTGATGGGGATGTGGACGATATCGATCATCTGGGAAACCGTCGGGTACGCCGCGTGGGTGAGTTGGTTGCAACCAATGCGTTCCGCGTGGGACTGTTGAGGTTGGAGCGTTCCATCCGTGAGAAAATGAGCCTTGCCGGACCGCAGGCGATGGATCTGGTGCCAACCCAGCTGGTAAACGCACGGCCGATTATCGCGACCATCAACGATTTCTTCCGGACAAGCCAGCTTTCCACTATCCTTGACCAGACAAATCCGCTTGCCGAAATCGACAACCTCAGGAGACTGACGGTTATGGGTGTCGGCGGTATCTCCCGTGAGCGCGCTTCCTTCTCCATCCGGGACATCAATGCATCCCAATACGGCAGAATCTGTCCCGTCCGAAGTCCGGAAGGTCCGAACATCGGATTGGTGACCTACATGTCCCTGTATGCGCGCGTGAACGAATACGGATTCCTGGAAGCACCCTACCGCAAAATCGAAAAGGTCGAGGTAAACGGGGAAACAAAAATGCGGTTGACGGACACGATCGAATACCTGGACGCAAGCGACGAACAATACCATTATGTGACCCATGCGGAGATTCCGGTGGATGAAAAGGGATTCATCACTGCAGACCGCATCCCGGTCCGCTACAAGGGTGAATTCCTGGAAACCGATGCGACACTTGCCGAATACATCGATATCGTGCCGCGTGAAGTCGTCGGAGCACCTGCGTCGCTCATTCCGTTCCTTGCCCATGACGAGGCGAACCGTGCGCTTATGGGTACCCACATGCAGTGCCAGGCCGTTCCGCTTCTCAAAGCGGAAGCGCCGGTCGTAGGTACGAACATGGAGTCGGCAATTGCCGGCGCCATGGGGAGAGTCACTACCGCCAAAGAGGACGGTATCGTGACGTTTGCCGATGCATCCGTTGTCAAAATTACCTACAAGAGCAATCAGGAAGCAGTCTACACGGTCGAGAAGTTCAAGCGAACGGCGCAATCCACGTGCTACAACCAGAAAGTGCTCGTGAAAACCAACGACAAAGTGAAAAAGGGCCAGGTCCTCATCGACGGACCGGCTGCGGATAAGGGCGAATTGGCCCTGGGGGCAAACGTCGTTGTCGCATACATGAGTTTCGAGGGGTTGGGATACGAGGACGCTATCGTCATTTCCGACCGGCTGGTCAAAGATGACGTGTTCACATCCATCAACATCGAAGAATACGAAGCCAGTGTCGTGGATACGAAACTCGGACCGGAGGAAGTGACCCGCGATATCCCCAACGTCGGGGACGAAGCGCTCAGGAATCTGGACGAGAACGGTATCGTCGTGGTTGGCGCTGAGGTCAGCCCCAACGATATCCTCGTGGGTAAAATTGCACCCAAGGGTGAAACAGAACTTACTGCGGAAGAGCGCCTTCTGCGCGCCATTTTCGGTGAAAAGGCACGGGAAGTGCGTGACACAAGTCTTCGTGTGCCCCACGGAGAACGCGGTACGGTCATCGACGTCTCCGTACTTGACAAGGAAAAGGGAGACGAAATCGAGCCCGGAACGAACAAAAAGATCATCGTGAAGGCAGCCCAAGTCCGGAAAATCGTCATCGGAGACAAGCTTGCCGGACGTCACGGGAACAAGGGAGTTATTTCCAAGATCATGCCCGCAGCGGACATGCCCTATATGCCCGACGGCACGATTGTGGACGTCATCATTTCGCCTCTTTCGGTTCTTGCCCGTATGAACCTGGGGCAGCTTCTGGAAGCGCACCTGGGATTGGCAGCCAAAAAACTGAACATTAACGTTGCTCTTCCGGTGTTCGAGAAGGTTGAAGAGAAACGCATCATCGAGAAGCTTGAAGAAGCAGGGTTGCCCGTTTCCGGCAAAACCGTTCTCTATGACGGGAAAAGCGGACAGCCGTTCAGCGAAGAGATCGTCGTGGGCATCGGCTACATTCTCAAGCTGATCCACATGGTGGAGGATAAGACGCATGCCCGTTCAACAGGACCATACTCACTTGTCACCCAGCAACCGCTCGGTGGAAAAGCGCAGATGGGAGGACAACGGTTGGGAGAAATGGAAGTGTGGGCGCTCGAATCGCACCGCGCCGCTCATGTCCTTCAGGAAATGCTTACGATCAAATCCGACGATGTGGTTGGCCGCGCAAAGGCATTCGAATCTATCGTCAAAGGTGTGGATATTCCGGCATCCAGCGTACCCGAATCGTTCAAGGTGTTGGTGAAAGAACTCCAGGCACTGGGATTGAATATCACACCAACCGGAGTCGTCACCGCCAAGCCCGCGCCTGCAGTAGCCGCAGACGATACGATCGTCAAGGATGAAGAGGCTGTGAAGCAGGTGGCCGAAGAATTGGCAGTCCAAAGCGGTGAAACGATTGAAGAAGAGCCCGCCGCCGTTGAAGAGCCGGTCGTGGAGGATGAGCAGGTACAAGCAAAGGAAGCCTAAAGCATATGGATACGAAAGATTTCAAATCAACATTCGGCAACATTGTGGATTTTAGCGGTCTGGTGATCCGCCTGGCATCGTCCGAGGATATCAAATCCTGGTCGCACGGCGAAGTAACCAAGCCGGAAACCATCAATTACCGGACATTGAAACCCGAAAAGGATGGACTCTTCGACGAACGCATTTTCGGTCCGACCAAGGATTGGGAGTGTTACTGCGGCAAATACAAGAGAATCCGATACCGGGGTATCGTCTGCGACAAATGCGGTGTGGAAGTCACCCAGAGCAAAGTCCGCCGGGAACGGATGGGACACATTACACTTGCGGCACCGGTTGCTCACGTCTGGTATTTCAAGGGCGCTCCGTCCAAGCTTTCTCTTCTGTTTGACATGAGTCCGCGGGCACTGGAAGGTGTCATTTATTTCGCACAATATCTGGTCGTTTCCGTGGATGAGGAGAAGAAGAAGCACATGATCATCGAGTTGGGCAAGCGCGGCGAAGACCGCATCGGCGAGGTAAAGGAGCGGGTGAAGGAAGACAAAAAACGCATTGAACAGACCTATGCCGCCGAAAAAGCCGAAAATAAAGAACGGATCAAGAACAAGGAAGCCCAGGATATGGCGCTTGCGGAGATTTCTCTCAAGGAGCGCCAGGAGTTGTTGGTTCTGGACGAACAGGTCGAGAAGGAATCCGCCAAAATCAAGGAAGTCATCGACCAGCTCATCGCCCTCGTGAAGAGCATCAAGCCGCTTTCGACGATCACCGAAGACGAGTATCTCAAGTTGTCCGAATACGACGCAACCTCCTGCTTCACCGTGGGGATGGGTGCAGAGGCAATTCTGGAGGTCATGAAACACATCGATCTTCCCAAACTTGCGGCCGAACTGAGGAAAGAAATCCAGGAAAGCACTGGACAGAAGCACATCAAGGCAACCAAACGCCTGCGCGTCGTGGACAGCATGTCCAAGGCAAGCGTCAATCCGGTGTGGATGATCCTCAAGATCCTTCCGGTAATCCCTCCGGATTTGCGACCGATGGTCCAGCTTACCGGCGGACGGTTTGCGACGAGCGATTTGAATGATCTGTACCGCAGGGTCATCAACAGGAATAACCGCCTGCGCCATCTCATGGATCTTGGAGCGCCGGAGATCATTCTGCGAAACGAGAAACGGATGCTTCAGGAAGCCGTAGACAGTCTGATCGACGCCACACAGCGCCCGTCCTCCCGCGCGGTCATCCAACCGCTGCGGTCCCTGTCGGACATGCTCCGGGGGAAACAGGGCCGGTTCCGCCAGAACCTCCTGGGTAAACGCGTGGACTATTCAGGCCGTTCCGTCATCGTCGTCGGACCGGAACTCAAACTTACACAGTGCGGAATTCCCAAAGAAATGGCGTTGGAAATGTTCAAGCCGTTCGTGCTCCGGGAACTCATCGTCCGGGGTATTGCGCCCAACGTGAAGAATGCCAAGAACGTGCTGGACAGACGGACGCCGGAAGTATTCGATATTCTGGAAGAAATCACCAAGAACCACCCGGTATTCCTCAACCGCGCACCGACACTGCACAAGTTGGGTATCCAGGCGTTCTATCCGGTACTCATTGAAGGATCCGCTATCCAGATCCATCCGTGTGTCTGTGCCGGATACAATGCGGATTTCGACGGAGACCAGATGGCCGTACACATTCCGCTTTCCAGGGAAAGCAAATATGAAGCGGAGCATCTCATGATGCCGACCCAGAATCTCCTGAAGCCGGCCGACGGCTCACCGATTACGGTTCCCAACAAGGAAATGGTCATCGGGTGCTATTACTTCACAACCGTAGACGCAAAGTACGAGGGGAAAGACGAGAAGGACATGCCGGTTTTCAGCGGAACGGAAGAAGCGATTTTCGCCTACCAATCCGAGCGGATTGCCCTCAGGGAACCCATCCGCGTCAAGATCGGCGACGAATTGCTCGTCACCACGGTGGGACGGATCTTTTTCAATGAAATCCTCCCCGAGGGACTCCGGTACAACAATGCACCGGTCAAGGCGGCAACCATCAAGGCCATCATCACAAAAGCACTCCGGATG
>CAYTIP010000064.1:0-4967 GCA_964437805.1 uncultured Gammaproteobacteria bacterium
GCTTGATCTAAAAGATATCCGGGAGCATTCGATGTTCTACATAGGGACCATTTCGGACGTGATGGGACTGGATCTTGCAATCCGGGCATTCCCCAAATTGCTGAAGAAATACCCGGACATGACACTGGATATTGTCGGCATAGGTCCGGCCAAAGAAGAATTGGAAACAATGGTACGAAATTTCAAATTGGGGAAACATATCAGATTTTACGGTTTAGTTACCGAAGGAAGCGTCCGGAATACATTGTTCGCACGGTCGGGTATCGGCATTGCGCCGTTCAACACCACCATTTTGGATGACAGGGTAAAAAACGCGGATCCCGTGAAATTGAAAGAATACCTTTCGTTCGGCATGCCGATTATCGTTTCGGACGCCATCGCCAATCCCGAACAAATCCGGAAAGCCGGCTGCGGCGTCGTTATCAAATATTCGGAAGCAGAATTCATCAATGCAGTATCGCGTATCCTGAAAGATACCAAAACCTACCGGCAGTTTCGTGAGCGCGCATTGGCATTCGTACGCCAATTCGACTGGAAAAGGATATTCGAAACCAATATACGGAGGATCGCATCCCTATGATCATCGCATTGACCGGTGCACATGGATTTTTGGGACAACACGTCCTGGGTGCGTTGAATTCCATGGACGGAATAACGGTCCGGATCGTACCCCATGGAATACCCCTGAATGCTTCGGGTGCCAGAAATCTCCTTGACGGAGTATCCCTGGTCATTCATCTTGCAGGCGTAAACCGGGACACGCCCGAGAAGCTTATGGAGGGAAACCTTCTTTTTACCGTTGAACTGCTGGAATGCATGCGCCGATGGGCACCCGAAGCGCGAATAGTCTTTGCCAGTTCCTCACAGGTGTATCTGCCAACCAGTTTTTACGGATTGGCAAAACACAGCGCTGAAGAGGCAATCAGATTGTATTCCCGACTGTTTGGCATCCGTTCCATCATATTCCGATTCTCCAATATATACGGCCCGTTCGGTCGGCCATTCTATAATTCCCTGATCGCGACGTTCGTTCACCAGGCGCATGAAGGGCAGGAACTCACGATTCATGGAAACGGTGAACAGAAACGCGATTACCTTTCGGTAAACGATGCGGTCCGTGCAATCCAAAAAGTCTTGGATTATAATCCTACGGAAGGATGTTCTGTATTTGATATCTGTTCAGGAAGCGCTGCCACCGTCAAGGAAGTGGTGGACGCGATCCGAAAGGTAGGTCCCTGGCAGATAGCGGTTACATACGAACATACCGACCGGATCGAAGTAAACCAGCCGGTTCGTAAACCAACCAAAGCAAACGAGCAACTGGGCTGGAGTCCGACCGTGACACTTGAGGATGGATTGCGGGATTTGATCACGAAACAGTATGGAAATCCGTAAAAAACACCTGACAGTGAAAAAAGATACCAGGGGAAGCTTCTTCGAAATCCTCCGGAGCGAAGACACCGGCATCCACCCGTTCGGCCAGATTTCCATTTCCACCGCCAAGCCCGGAGAGACGAAGGGAGGGCATTACCACCTCAGAAAACGGGAATGGTATTTCATCGTTACGGGTAAGGCGGAAATTTCCTTCTGGGAGCGGGACGGAAGCGGTAAAAAGATGCTATCATTGGAAGATACCGACATGGAAGCCGTCGAAATGCCCATAGGCGTATTCCACAGCATCAGGAATATCGGAGCCGGGGAACTGGTCATTTTGATCTACATAAGCGAATCATACGATCCATCCGACCCGGACACATATACGACATGAATAAATACCGGAATAATTTCAAGGACAAGACGGTACTGATAACCGGAGGAACGGGTTCGTTCGGCCACGCGGTCGTGGAAACGTTATTTTCCTATCCTGTGAAGAAAATCATCATCTTCAGCAGGGACGAGAAAAAACAGTACGACATGCGACTTGCGTATGCCGGGAAGCCGTTGGAATTCATTATCGGAGATGTGAGAGAGCCTGAACGGGTAGGAAGGGTCATGGAACACGTGGACTATGTGTTCCATGCGGCGGCCCTTAAACAGGTTCCGACCTGCGAATTTTTCCCTATGGAAGCGGTGAAGACCAACATCATGGGGGCGTACAATGTCCTCAATGCGGCAATTGAGCACGGCGTTTCTAACGTTGTTGTGTTGAGTACCGATAAGGCGGTATATCCCATCAATGCAATGGGCATGACAAAGGCCCTCATGGAAAAAACCATGATCGCCGCGGCACGTGATTTAGTTGAGAAAGGAAATAAAGGTACGACCGTATGCGGTGTACGCTATGGGAACGTCCTGTATTCCCGCGGAAGCGTCATTCCGTATTTCGTCGACCTCGTAAAAAACAAACTCCCACTCAAATATACCAATAAACAGATGACCCGGTTCCTGCTGCCCCTGTCACGGGCTGTGGACCTTGTCCTGTATGCACTCATCAATGGTAAAAATGGCGACATATACGTACGCAAAGCACCGGCCGCAACCGTAGAAACAATGGGACAAGCAGTCTCCGACATCTTCGGTGTCCCGCATACATACGAGGAAATCGGAATTAGGGGCGGGGAAAAAATGCACGAAACGCTTGTGACGACGGAAGAGTTTGTCCGGGCGGAAGACCACGGCGACTATTATTGTATTCATCCCGAAGGCAAGGGCTTCGAATATACGAAATTCTTCGAAAAAGGGAAAAAGCAGGAACTTCCCATCACCGCATATACATCCGAAAATACCAAGAGGCTTGACCGTCGGGAAACGAGGGATTTGCTGGAGTCCCTGCCGGAAATGAAAACGGAGTTGTCGAATTTCAAAAGGAAATCCCGCGTATGATGAAACTCATGACCGTATTGGGAACGAGGCCTGAAATCATCAGACTCTCACGGGTATTGGCTAAACTCGATACGTGTGCCGACCATAGTATCGTATATACAAATCAAAGCTACGATTACGAATTGAGCGGTGTGTTCTTCGATCAGATGCGGATCCGTAAGCCGGACAAAATTCTGGATGTACGCTCCGATACACTCGGTGGGCAGATAGGGAATATCCTTACGCAAACAGAGCAGGTGTTTACGGAGCTTAAACCGGATGCGGTATTGGTTCTGGGAGACACGAACAGCGCGTTGTGCGGTATTATCGCCAAGCGCAGACATATTCCCCTGTTCCATATGGAAGCAGGGAATCGGTGTTTCGATTGGGAGGTTCCGGAAGAGTTGAACCGCAGAATCATTGATCATATCAGTGACTATAATCTCGCGTATACAGAACACGCCAGACGGTATCTTATCGCCGAAGGAATCAAACCCGACCGCATTATTGTCACCGGTTCTCCGCTGACTGAGGTATTTGCACATTATAAAGAGGAAATCGCGCACTCCGATATCCTGAACACCCACAAGCTTGAAAAGAACGGGTATCTGCTCGTCAGCTGTCACCGGGAAGAAAACGTCGAGAACCGGCAGCGGATGCAGGACCTTATGTCAGCATTGGAAACAGCATCGAAGAAGTACGGAAAACGCGTCATTATGTCCCTGCACCCAAGAACAAAACGCAGGATTCCGGAGGAAGAATGGAAGAAGCATGGCATTGAAACATTCAAACCATTCGGTTTTTTCGAATACGCCAAGCTGCAGGAGCACGCCTTCTGCGTACTTTCGGACAGCGGGACGATCCAAGAGGAATCGGCGATTCTCGGATTTCCAGCCGTGCAGATTCGTTACAGTACAGAGCGCCCGGAGGCATTCGACAGCGGATCGATTGTCGTATGCGGTATGAACAGTGAAGCACTCACAACCGCAATTTCGATGATGACAACAGCGTCCATTCCTCATGTGGTCCCCAGGGATTACCTGGATACGAATATTTCCGATAAGGTCGCCCGCTTTATCATCGGAGCCGTTGCACGGGGAATGGATTGATATGGACGATATTATTTATAAATTCCGGCTGTACGGCCTGAAGAAATTCCTTCTTTTCGCATGGGGCGAGCTCATCATGCGCTTCCGTCACCGATTTTTCCATTCGTTCAGCCAATACGGAGACGATGTCATCATTGACCGGTTGTTGGAGAATAAAAAGAACGGATTCTACGTCGATGTGGGGGCATATGATCCTATCAGATTCTCCAATACGATGCGGTTCTATTTGAAAGGATGGAAGGGAATCAATGTTGAACCGGATTTCGCACAGTTCAGGAAAATTGAAGCCGTCCGAAAGAAGGATGTCAATCTGAATATCGGCATCGCATCCAAATCGGGTACGCTTACGTATTGGCAGATGAATCCGAATACACTTTCGACATTTTCCGAAGCACAGGCAAAGGAAAGCATAAAGGAAGGATTCAACCTCACGAAAAAGATGAAAATTCCGGTAATGACTCTCGCTTCCGTATTGGAGAAATACGCAAAAAGAAAACATATCGACTTCCTGAGTGTTGATGTAGAGGGTTTCGAATTGGATGTGCTGAAAAGCAATGATTGGAAGAAATTCAGACCAAGGATACTGTGTATCGAATTGTCATTTTCCGGCGCTGAATCCATGTCAGAGAGGACGCGAAAAGAAAACTTGATCAGATATGTCCAGAATCATGGATACCACTTACGCCACAAAACACCCTCTAATTATATTTACGAATCTGATAATTAGTACCACGTGTTCTTTTCTGCCGGTCGCCTGTGAACGAGAAAGTATCCATTATTATCGTTAATTGGAATGGATTGCAGCATCTTAAGGTATGCCTGGAATCGATTTCCAAACAATCATACCGCCCAATCGAAGTCATCCTCGTAGATAATGCTTCGACCGATGAATCCATACCGTTCGTAAAGAAACGATTCCCATGGGTAAAAGTAATCCAACTGGACTCGAATAGCGGGTTCGCTCACGCAAATAATGAAGGGTATAAATATGCATCGGGTAATTACGTACTGTTTCTCAATAACGATACTCAAATTACATCTGAGGCTGTGAGATAT
>CAYTIP010000065.1:0-4918 GCA_964437805.1 uncultured Gammaproteobacteria bacterium
TGGCCGTGTGCAAGTGCCTGTGCCATGACAAAAACCCGCGCGACCTGCGCGTCGTCGTGCATGGGGAAATATCCCGGTCCCAAGAGAGGACGGACGCTGAAGAATACGATGCAGGAAAGTGCCAGTGCGATGAAAACAATCCGTTTCATGGGCGCGACCGCTTCCTCACTCCCTGGGTGAGGCAATAAAGTACATACAGTCCATACAATCCCACGCCGACGCTTGTGGCTATATCCGAGACGTACCGGAATACCGTTTCACGGAATTCGAACGTCACCCGATGGGGGCCTTTTGGAACCTTGATGCGCATGACACCTTTGTCATTCGTATAGATGATCTCTACAGGTTTTCCGTCAATCAACCCGCCCCAGCCCGGGTAGAACACGGTATTGAACTCGAGCACTCCCGGCTCCTCAAATACCACGTCCACGTCCGTTCGTTTGGTCGAGGACCGTACAGGCTGGATCGTCCCCTTGCCGGAAAACAACGTGACTTTTTCGTTGGCACGCTCACCGGGAACCGATTTCACCCAGATAGGCATGTATTCGTCCTGCACCGTCGTCGTCCCCTCGTTGGTCGTATAATATCCTTCTTCCCGCACGACGCTTCGCGCGGTATACAGGAGCGGTGTACTGCCCGAAACCAGGAAAACCAATGCAAGACTCCCAGCGACAACGCGGATCCGCCGCGGCAGATGTTCTAGGAAAAACGCCAACAGCCATGGTCCGGCCAGGAAAAGAAGCGAGAGTAGCCGATAGGGAAACTGGACGAAATAGACGAACTCACGCATGTTCCAGAGTACGGATCCCAACGCTGATGATCCCACTGCGGCAATAAGAGCGACAACGCCCAAATATACGGATTCCCGCTTCCATTTACCAACCTGTTTCCGTACTACCCAGAGAATCGGCACGAAAAACGGAAAACTCATGAGTAAGAGTGTCTGGCTGATTCCCAGATAGTCGACGGGATTGGAAACCTGGATCGTGTCGAAGCGCACGAACGACCGTTCAAACAGAGCCGGCATCCAGAAAAACAGGGTCATCGTTGCTCCGATGAGAAGCGGTACGATCGTATTCCAGCGCCTGCGCACGATGACATACCCAATGAGAAACAGACAATAAAGAAGCGAGAGCGTATTGTGGGACAGAAGAAGAAATGCGAATACCGGGGAAATGAGCCACACGACGTTTGCTTCTATGAGATACATGAGCACTGCCATAGAAGCGGTACCCACGAGTTCGCCGACCGACCCGCGCTTGTAGAGATCATACAGGACATAGGGAGAAACCAGAAACGAAACCGCGCCGAACAACGATGCGGCATTCGTGAAAAACTTCCTCAACCAGAAATACAGGAAGACTGCGGCACCGGCAACCGACCCGCCGATCAACAGTTCGACGATAAACGTATAGGGAATCTTCGCCATGCGCATGAATGCGCCAAGATACAAAAATCCCGGGTACAGGAAATTGGACACCGGGTATCCGTAGTTGTGGTTGAGTCTTCCCAGAAACCGGACGGGGAATTGCCCATCGCTGAAGGCCTGGTAAAACGCGGTAAGACGAATCACCATCCAATCCCCGTCATCCGTAACGATGAACCCGGGTTTAAAAAGCGGCAGAAGAACGAATACCGAGGCAAGAATGATGAGAAGTACGGCGGTCAGTGTCACCGAATGGCGCTTATTCATAGTTATTCCGTAGGCGGGTTGACCCGATACAGCCGCATGGTCGATTTCGGGTTGAGCCCCTTCTGATACTGGGCTACCAGGGTCAGCGGCCATGGAACCGGCGCTGTTTGTGCCTGGTACATAACCAGATAGGTCGGGTGGTCTGCAGCACTTTTTCCGATTTCCTCCGGCATGACCGATGGCAATGGCCAGAGTCCATGGATATCCACATTGGCATTGTCCCAGAGGTATATTTCAAACGCGTATGGGAGGAGTCCGAACGTCCCTTCCGTGTACAGACTCACCTTTCCGTTTTTGGATTCTTCCCGGATAGAGGCGACGATCTCCGGTACTCCCCAGCCCGACGGCCAGTCATTAATGTACTGTCCCATTTCCGACCTGGGAATTTTGGCCGATTTGATGTCCGTGAGGATACTCGTGAATGAAACCATGGCGGGCGTGAGGATAATGCCCACGAGGACAATCCACAGACCGATATGCTTCACTTTCGAAAGCAGGACATTGAGCATCCAGGAGGCAAGTATGAGAAGCGGCATCACCATGAAGAGGATATACCTGGGATACAGCACGCGCCCGAAGAGTGCCAGAGCCACAAATGGGAACAGCCACCACCCGAAAAGCAGGATCTTCTCCCTGTAGTGTTTGCCGAAGGTAATCACCGACAGCACCGTAAGAAACCACACCGGCCAGGTCAGATACCCCACGAGCCAATCCATCATGCCGCGGATATTTCCTTCAAAAAACTGGAGGGGATGCTGGATCCACTGTGAGAAGGGGTATACGAAAATCGTGTCTTTCTGGGCGATGATATAGAAATACGGCGACAGACGCAGGATGCTGTAGATAACAAGCGACAGGACAGCGGCCACCAGCACCAGTGCACACCACCGGGCCAGCCTTCCCATCCGTCCCCTGTCCTTCCAGTCAAACAGGATAAGCGTCCAGGGAAGAAGGTAGAGACTCAGGAATCCGGATGTTTTATTGAGCATGCCGATCCCCAATCCCAATCCAAGAATGAGCGCGACGTCCAAGCGGACCGTCCGGACGAGAAGAAGCGCCAGATACAGATTCCATACCGAACAGGTCGCGACCAGCGAGTCGTACAGAGCAAGCCGGTCGTAAAAGAGTGCAAACGGAGAGAGGAGATACAGACCGCTTGCGATAATCCCGATGCGCTTGCTCCTGGAAACGGTATACCCCACCAGGTACATGCCGATCATGGTGAACAGTCCGGCGGCAACCGATACGGATCTGCCGGCAAGGAGCGGGTCTTTGATGAATCGCATGGCGATCATCGTAAACCAGGTATAGAGCGGCTGTTTGCCGTCCGTAAGGGAGATGAACCGCCAGCTTGCATCCATCCCGCCGATCTGCGCCCACCGCACATAGATGGCCTCATCCGTAAATATGGGGAGGACACCGATGTTCCACAGTCTGGTGAAGAAATAGACGACCGAGAACAGTGCGAGCCAGATATAGGGTTGTTTCAGCCAGTTCTTCATAGGGGCATGGGTATTATACCCTACCTTTGCGCCCCGCTGCCAAACGGCGTCCCGATGAGTTCGGGACCTGCGCCTTCCCGGGTCGAACCAGGGCGGCCAACACCAACGCAATCCCGACCGGGACGAGTGTCACCCACCATTTGATTTCGGGGACCGGGTTATCCCAGTGGCCGTAATAGAGGAATGGCCCGTAGCGAAGAATCAATCCCATAGACCAACCGAACAGAACGATCTGCAGCCGCCAAAGCCGGGGGTGAAGCGCCGTAAACGGGAGAATCCACAGTGCGTACCAGGGCATGATTTCCCGTTTGGTGACAAGAAGAAATGCGCTTCCGGCCGCTGCCATAAGAACCGGCGGGAGCCACTTCCTGTTTCCGAATACGTACATCGGGGCCAATGCCACGGTCATGAGTTTGGAGGCGATGGACAGGGAAAGCATGAAGAGCGACGATACCATCCCCTTCCGGTACAGGAATAGGAGAAATACCATGGCAAATCCCATCATGACGATATCGTTGTGGCTGCTCACCAGCGATTCGATGACCACGAGCGGGTTAAGCGCAAACAGCGTCATTCCCAGCGTACTGTGTTTGGGATCATCGGTATCCAGAATGCGTCCGATCGCCCAGACGGCAAGGAGATAAAAGAGTGCGATGAGCAGTTTGAAATTCCACATGATGAGAAGAAAATACCCGAATCCCATAAGGTAGGGAACGAGCGTCATCCCGATCCAAAGCGGCGAATAGATGCTGACCACATGGGTCCAGCGCATGAACGTCAGCCAGGATTCGTACCCCATAAACTGCAGTGGTGTCACGGTATATGGATTCTTCCCGTAGAGAAGGACAGTCTTGGCAGTGAACATATGGTTGAAGAGATCATAGGAGAACGCGGGGTATGAGAACACCAGGACCAGGCTCATGAGACAAATGGCGATCCACAACGCTTTCCGGGACAGGAGATTGCGCGAAGCGGCAACCAGTGCAATGCCATACCAAATTGCCATGAGAAGCAGCATCCCCAGGAACAGCCAGAGAGAAAGAGGACGGTCGAAATATCCGATATGCTGGAACCCTTTCTGGATCGTCTGCCAGATGGAAACGCGCGAAAGCGTCAGATTCAAATCTACCTGGGTATACGAATACAGGAAGACGGCTGTAGTGGTGAGTGTGCCGAACAGCCAAAATAATCCGGTAGCCGCGGTTCCCTGCTGTTTCATGCCTTCTTCTTTTTGGCGACGTCGATCGCATACAATCCCCGGAAGGCATTCATTCTGATGGAAACGATATCCATGAATCCCTGCCAGGAATCGGTAATCGGGTTGACCCGTCTGGTCTCCACGTAGTGCCATTCCACCGGAACTTCCTTGATGGCATATCCCAGCTGCTTGGCAAGAAACAGGACTTCAATGTCAAACCCTGCCGTCACCATGGCACCGCTTACCGTTTTCATGTTCCCGTAGAGTTCGAGCCTGCGGAAAATATCCTGTGCCACGTCGCGTTTGAATGCCTTGAACCCACACTGGGTGTCGGATATACCCTTGAGCCCAAGGATAACGGTGCGAAGCAGCATGAATCCTCTGGCCATGAGCCGTCTCAGAAGCGGTGCGCCCTCGCGCCTGCTCTTGCGGGAACCGATGACGACGTCAAATCCTTTGGAAAACCAAGGAAGAAGGTTCTCTAGTTCCTTGATCGGCGTTGCCTGATCCAAATCCGAAAACAGC
>CAYTIP010000066.1:0-4912 GCA_964437805.1 uncultured Gammaproteobacteria bacterium
AGTGATAATCGTGTCTGCGAGCGGATACAGGAGTCGAACGCCGATCCGGTTGAGCGTAGGATATCTCAGGAGTCGGATCGAACAGCTTGTATGGTTATCCTGACTGACCACCACGTGCAATCCCGGGATGAAGATTTTGGAAATAAGGACCGGAATCGAAAACGAACTCAGAAAGCTTAATACGCACCGGGGCCGTACCTGCAGGAGACGGATCCAAAGGAATACGCTAAATCCGAAGGGATGCCGGAATTGGTTTTTTTTCTGATATACCGTAATGTGTACCCGTTTATTCCGGACTATCCAGTTCCTTGCGTACGGATCGTCTTTCCTCAGGATGATTTCGACCGGAACATGGATATCATTGTCCTCCAGATAATTGAGAATATCGATAATTTTCCGTTGGATTCCCCCGATGCCCAGATTGGAAAATACGATCACCAGGGGATCTTTCTGGGAGTTATTCCTCATACTGCATATCCGTTATGATGGGAAAGATGGTGATCCCCGATAACGCGATGGGGATTCTGGATCCGACACGGACCGGTCGATCCCTGAGGAAAAAGAGACTCCCATCTTTTTTCGTTACAGTGAGTTTGATAACAAGATCCACGTCGCTTCGTAGCGGATCATAAGCGATCATCACTCGTCCGTCGGATGTGGTGATCGATTTTTCCGCGGGTCTTACTCGTTTTTCCAGTATTTCCGCCATGACTCCCTCTTCGGTTACCATCTTTTCCTTCTCACTAAACGCTGAGGCAACATAATTTTCTATTCCCCTGCTTTCTGGGAAAACATTTGTCCATTCCATAAGTTTCGCATTCACTGTCACTGAGGTTGTCTGTGGAACAATTTTTGAACCCGGCACGTACACGTCAACGATAATCCCGTTGATTTTCATATCCGGAAAGGTAACGCTTAGGGGTTCTCCGATCTGGAGCGCCTGGTAGTTGTATTTATATAATCCTCGGGTTCTGTCCGATTTAGCCGATACCCGTACCGTCGCCCATGCTTCTTTTACCATATCGCCCCAACTGACCACATTAATCACCTGTGCATTTATGCCGCCGAAAGGATTTTTTGCCGGTTTTGCTTTTTTGAGTTGTTCTACGAACCATGGCTCAATCGCGTACTGACTGCTGATCAGAAATAATCCGGCATTATCCTGAGGTTTTGAGGTGATGAGCTTCAGCTCCACAATGACGTCTGATGTTTTGGGGAGCGTTGCATAGGTAAACAGAATTCCAACGATACCCACTGCTACAAATAGGAAGATGTCCAGTTTGGAAAAGGAAATAAATACGTTCCGTTTCATAGGATTTGTGCTTCATTATACCAGGAACGCAAACTGGAATGCTTAGTTATTGCGTCCCACGATCAACGATACGTTTTTGTTTCTGCAGCCTATCGTACCCTGCTATCCAGGGTGATTCAGACAAGCCAAGTAGCGTAAACAACAGGAATATCAGGGGATATTCGGTGAGAAACGGATAAAACATGCTCAGAAATAGACAGGAAAAACATGCGACATATATGGCCAATTTTTCTTCGGATAGAGGTCTGGTACGCCTGTATTCACTCAGCGAGTGCGTGATTGAGGAAATAATTAGGAGTGTAAATGCAAATAAACCTATGACTCCCAGTTCACTCATTATCTGTGCAACGATGATGTGCGGTTCAGCAGGAAAGGAAAATGAACCACCAAATTCCTGAAAATGGACGACCGGGAACATGCCCAATCCGACACCGAACGGATAGACAAAGATCATTTCCAAAGCCACCTGAATAAATTCCCAACGATACGTAATTCCCCCGCCATGCGAGAGGGTCACAGGGAGTTGCATGAGCCGTGGAATAATAATGGTCGGAATGAAAACCGGAATCATGAGCGCGCTCAGTAGGATACCAGGCTTAATAAATGGGCGTACCTGGACGAAATGGTGTTTCAGGCCGCGAATCAACAGAAAAATAGAGGAAATCGTCAGAACAATCCAGGAAGTTCTGCTGGCGCTTGCCAGGATTCCCGTAATGCCGATAAGTACAGATGCAGAAAGCAGAATCCGTATAATCCGATTCTGATGTTTCGTTATCAATGCGTTCAGGACGATTGGAAGTAGACAGACAAGAAATACTCCCAGAAAATTCGGATCGCTGAATGTTCCTTCCGCACGGAAGAAGGATGTGTCTTCGATCGAACGCGGTTCGGCGGAGATGGCCCAGGAGTAATTGTCCATCGCTTCCATGGCAAGCTGGAGTTTAGCCGATTTCGCATATTGAAGAACTCCCCATACGCCTTCGAACAGCAGGATGCACGTTGCCATACACAACAGAGCCGGATAGGTAATCCGGAACGGTATGCGCTTGAGTATTGCGTACAGGATAAGAAGACCCGAAAGTTGGGCAAAATACAGCACAGATGCAGTTGGGGCGGCTGAGGTGAAAATCGATACGAATGCGGAAATGCCTAGGATTCCAGCCCATACATCCGTCGCGGTGATGACGAATCTCATGGAATTTTTTCGGGTCCGAAGAAATGCGTAAGCAAACAACACCGTGAGCACCGTCGAAGCATACAATCCAGTGGATACGGAATATTGGAAGTATTGGGTAAACAGATGATTCCGCAGATTGAAATCAAATGCAAACGATAGACCTTTCTGAAACGGTGCAAGAACAAATAGGGGTAAGAGCAGAGTATAGGGAAGCGTCCGCTTCGTTATCCAAAGAATGAATACATAGATAAAGATTCCACCATAGAGGAATTTATTGTTCGGAATGAAGAAAAGGGAAAAGAGAAACAGCAGTGTAATGAGGTATGGTCCGATCGATTGCACGATCCCATCGGTTGCTCCATGGACAGGAGGGGTTCGGGCCGATGGTATAATCATACGCGATTGCTAATAATACCACATGAACGAGCTAACCGGATCGCTGGTCGTTATCCTCTCCTCCGTTCCCTGGAGCTGGTCAACGGATTACGTGAATCAGACAGCAGAATATCTCCGGAAAAATAACACGGTCGTTTGTTTTCTTGCGGATCCGGTTATTCCTGTACATTTCCTAATTAGGAAAGCGGTTCGGAATGGATTCTGGAAGCCGTGTGGCAGAAATCTTCTTCTCGTCCCGTATATCCAATTCGTTCCACTCCGCAGGTTCGGTATTGTCCGCCCGGTCAATGATTTCCTGAATGCATGGGCTGTGCGATGTCTGGTGTGGATCCGTTTCCGCCGGAAGTCATTCGATAAACGAATTCTCTGGATTTTCCATCCGAAATTCCACGCGTACCCGGATTGGTTCGGACCCCGTTACACTTCCATATACGACTGTGTCGATTATTTCCAAGGCGCTGAGCCAACAGCACACGATCGGGTTGAAGCCGGCAAGGAGAATGAAACGCTGATCATGCATGCCGATATCGTCTGTGTTAATTCGAATACACTGAAGACCCGCTTTGGTCATCTGCGTCGGAATATCGAGGTTGTTCCACAGGGATTCCGTCTGGACCGGTTCAGGGGCAGGATAGTATCGCGTATACGCATTCCCCACACGCGTCCTGTCATCGGATATGTCGGAGGAATAAATGATCGCCTCGATTTCCGACTTCTGTTTTCGGTAATTTCCCGGAACCCATCCTGGCTGTTTGTTTTCGCGGGTCCTATTACCGCGGACCGCGGATATGCCGGAAGCAACGGTTGTTTCCGGCAACTCATCGCTATGGAAAACGTGATGGTTTTGCCCGAGTTGTCCAAGAATGCAATACCGGGACTTATTGCGCAGTTTGACATCGGTATGATTCCCTACGCGTCCGATTCGACATTTAACCGTTACTGCTATCCTATGAAAATCATGGAATATTTTTATCTCGGAAAACCTGTCGTTTCCACTCCGATCGATGAACTTCGGTGTTTTCCGTCCTATGTCCGGATCGGCAGTACGCCACAACAATGGAAACGCCATATTGCGGGTATCCTTGACGCTCCCCTTTCCCGTTCCGAGAGAACCGCCATGAAAAGAATCGCGCTGGACAATACCTGGAACCGCAAGATCAGCGCAATCCTTGCATTGATTACGGAAGCGCCGTCCGCTTGATTCCAAAACGCGACAAGGCATATCTCCAAACCGTTTCCCTGCACCGGACACCCGTGTATTCTATAATGGATATACATACTGGTATGGTTCGGATTATTCGACAACTGGGCATGCTCATTTTTTTCTTCCTTCTTCTTGTGGGTTGCCTGTTTTTGAGCGACGGCCAGCAGGTTCCGATCGACGTCATCGGAGCCGGCGGTATTCTGATGTATTTTTTGTTCCTCCATTTCACCATGAGGCCGCTCCGGCCGTTCCCGGCGATCCCCCGGATTATTTGGACGGCCATTATCGCGTACGGAATAATGGGATTATTCTTTTCCGATGATACCGGGTATTCCCTATACTCGCTCATCCGGACAATGGACGGGTTACTGGTGTTTTATCTTTTCTATAGTTTCAGCAACTCCGTTACCCTTGGGTTTCTTCCGGCATCCATCCTGTGGTTTGCCTGTGTCTCCATCATACTTTCCGCTGCCGCCGCACTGATACCCGGATTTGGATCGCACGTGACGGGAACAAATCTCCTCCTTCCGACCTATGGCCATAATCACCTGGTGGACATCCTGTTGTTTGCGGTTCCTGTTGGGCTATACGGGACCTTTCGCGGCAAAAACCGGATGTACCCGGTCCTGTTGGCAGTATTGCTTGCTGCTGTGATCGCATCGTTTGCCCGTGGTGCCATGGTGATTCTGTCGTTGTTTCTTATGGCGGCAATCCTGGTGATGGGAAGGCGATTTACCCGAATGACGCGCTTCATCACAGCTGGTATTGCAATTGGAATTATGATTGTTTGTGTGGGACTTTTCGTCATCCCCCAGAGCCGTTG
>CAYTIP010000067.1:0-4828 GCA_964437805.1 uncultured Gammaproteobacteria bacterium
ATGAGGAAGTGACGTTTGCCGTCGCTGCCATTGCCTCCAAAGGGGATATCACCGTTCATCATTCGCGCCGCCAATACCTGGAGCCGTTCCTTGCAAAGCTCACGGAAGCAGGCGGGGGCTTCGAAGCGATCGATGGGGATACTACCCGATATTTTTATTCCGGTCCGCTCAAATCGGTGGACGTAGAGACACAGATCCATCCCGGGTTCATGACCGACTGGCAGGCGCCGTGGGCGCTCCTCATGACCCAGGCTGAGGGGGACGCGATTGTCCACGAGACGGTGTTCGAGAACCGGTTTACCTACGTCGAAGAGCTCAAAAAGATGGGTG
The DNA here is from genome assembly GCA_964437805.1 of uncultured Gammaproteobacteria bacterium. Classification (GTDB taxonomy): domain Bacteria; phylum Patescibacteriota; class Microgenomatia; order UBA10105; family UBA927; genus UBA10108. The sequence continues at coordinate 331 of CAYTIP010000067.1, forward strand.
CCCGCATCGACTACTTCGACCCGGATGTTCCCGATCCGGAAGCATTCTACAATTTCCACTGGAGCGACCGGCCCGTAGGCTCCCATCAGGCGATCCGGATATCCGGTCCGACACCGCTCCATAACGCGGTTCTCTCGGTCAATGATCTGAGGGCAGGGGCGACCCTCCTTCTTGCGGCGGTGATCGGCACGGGGAAAAGCTATCTCTATGGCATAGAACAGATCGATCGCGGTTACGAGCATATCGAAGACAGACTGAACGCATTGGGTTCCCATATTGAACGGGTAACCGAAGATGCGCTATCCTGAGTACAGGGGTACACCGTATGATTGATGTCCTGCTGTTGGCCGGTGGGGAATCGTCCCGCTTCTGGCCGTTTACCGATAAAATTCTGACGCCGTTTTTCGGCAAGCCGCTCCTGTCCTGGCATTATGATCAATTGGTCCGGGTTGGATGCCGGCGCGTGGTTGTCGTCACGAATAAAGCGTCCCATGAGTCGATTGCAGGCGTCGTCCCGCCCAAAAAACTGACCGTCGAGTACATCGTCCAGTCCGGAAGCGGACAGGGAAACGCCGTCATGTCCGCGGCGGGGAAATTCGGTGAAAAGCAGCCCGTCCTTATCCTGAACGCGTCGGACATCTACGAAGATGAGCTGATCCGCAGTATCTGGGACGCACACCGCAGTGATCCGCAAAGCGTGCATATGGCAGCCATCCGGGTGGGGTCGTATTTCCCCGGCGGATACCTCAGACTGGACAACGGTGCAGTGAAGGAAATCGTCGAAAAGCCCAAGGAAGGCAAGGAACCAAGCGACATCGTCAAGCAGGTCGTGGACGTCGTTCCCGACATCCAGGCATTCTGCAATGTCCTCAAGCCCCTGCTTCGGTATCCCAACGACAGCTATGAACGCGGACTCAATAAGCTCATCAAAGCGCATGTGTCCGCCAAGCCGATGATTACCTCGTCCAAATGGGTCTATCTCAAATATCCATGGCATATCCTTACCGTCATGGAGATGTGTCTGGAGACGATCGACGGCCAGCACATCGACCGAAGCGTGAAAATCGGCAAACACGTCGTTATTGAAGGGCCGGTGATCATCGAGGAGGGAGTGAAGATCGGTGAGGGGACGAAAATCGTCGGCCCCTGCTATATCGGGAAGCGTACGATCGTGGGTAACAACAACCTCATCCGCTTTAGCCATTTGGGCAGCGACTGTGTGACCGGATTTGCTACCGACATTACCCGCAGTTATGTCGGGAGCGGCAGTTGGTTCCATACCAACTATATCGGAGACAGTGTCATCGGACCGGATGTATCCATGGGGTCCGGTACGGTGCTTGCAAACCTCCGGCTGGACGAAAGTCCGGTAACCTCGACGGTGAAAGGGGAACTCATCAATACGAGGAAAGCCAAACTCGGGGCAATGATCGGTCCGACGGTGCGGATCGGCATCAACGTGAGTATCATGCCCGGCGTAAAAATCGGCACCCGTTCCTTCGTAGGAGCCGGCGTGATTCTTGCTGAAGATCTTGCCGACGGGATGTACTGCAGGACGACGCCAACGGTTGTCATATCCCCCAATGCCAAACAGGCCGGAGGATCCAGGGACGGCTTCAAACAAAAACTCTAAATGCTTGAGATTACGACCCTCGTTGTCGGACAGCTTCAGACGAATTGCCATATCGTGACGGATCCGGATACCGGATCCTGCCTCATTGTCGATCCCGGGGATGACGGCCAGTATATCGCCGACCGTATCCTATCGCTTTCGGTTACTCCCGTTGCCATTGCGCTCACCCACGGGCATTTCGACCATATTCTTGCCGCGTTCGAACTTCAGCACATTTTCACCGTTTCCTGCTATCTTCACCCGTCGGACACATTTCTCCTCAAACGCATGAACAGCACCGCATCTTATTATCTCAATACCGGGGTTGCTGATCTCCCGGCGCCGTTTACCACCCCCTATCCCCGGGATGCCGTTCTGGAAGTCGGCACGGAGAAGATGACCATTTTACCTGCTCCGGGCCATACACCCGGCGGCGTCGCACTTGCCTGTTCTGCCCAAGGGCTATGCCTCACTGGAGATACCGTATTTGCAGAAGGCGCCATCGGGGACTGGCGGCACGAATATTCGTCCAAGGAGCAGCTGCTGGCCTCCGTAGCCTCAATACTCTCCCTCCCTCCCCGAACCCGGCTGTACCCCGGGCACGGTCCAGAGACGACTGTAGAGGCCGAACGGCTGTATATGGACAGCCGGATGTGATACACTACGGGGGCTGTATGAGCATGATTATCCGGTGGTTTATTAACGCCCTGTCGCTGTACATCGTCTCCAATATCGTCCAGGGAATCCGCCTTGAGAACTTTTCCACGGCACTGGTTGCGGCGGTGATTATCGGCCTTGTCAACGCGCTTGTGAAGCCGATTCTTTCCCTTCTGACCTTACCCATCACGATCCTGACACTGGGACTGTTCTCGTTCCTTGTCAATGCGGCACTTCTTATGCTGGCAAGCAAACTGACTCCCGGGTTTATCGTCGCGGATTTCGGTTCTGCGCTGGTCGGGTCGATATTGCTGTCGGTTATCTCGACCCTGTTATATTCGCTCGTTTCATGAGTATCCGTCCATCCCTTCCATATTCCGTTTCCCCCCTTCCTGTTTTGAACACCCGATCGTTTGACGTTCTTTGTTCCCATGTATGAAAGGAGCATGCAAACAGAGGAACGAGAAGCAGGACGGGTGTTGGTATAAAGTATAAGAAAAAGGAGCAGTATGGCAGCAAAACTCTATGTAGGCGGATTACCGTATGCAGTCAACGACGATGCCTTGAGACAGGCATTCTCACAGGCTGGCACAGTGGTTTCGGCCTCGGTAATCATGGATAAGTTCACGAACCGGTCCAAAGGATTCGGATTCGTTGAAATGGGAACGGACGAAGAAGCCAAAGCCGCGATCGCAATGTTCGACGGCAAGGATTTCCAAGGCAGAATTCTCAAGGTAAACGAAGCACGGCCCATGGAGCCCCGCGATAACAAGTCGTTCCGCGGTGGTGGACGCAGCGGCGGATTCCAGGGTGACCGGAGACCGTTTTCTTCCCGGGGTGGCTACGGCCAGAACCGCGGTGATGACCGCGGCGGACGGGACTGGTAATTCCCGGTTTGTTTTCCGGTCTGATTTATCGGACCCGATAGCCCAGAGGGGAGGGTAGTCTGTGGTCGGAATCGGCCGGTTGCGGGTGCGGGAAGGATGTTTGTATTCGGACGGATTTCTTCGTATACTACGGGGAGTGCGTTTATGCGTGAACTTATCAGAAGACACACCATATCGTTTAAGCACGCGTTTGAAGGCCTGATCTGGGCGGTCCGGACACAGCCGAATTTCCGGATCCATATCATCCTTTCCGTGCTGGCCCTGACCCTGGGCTCCCTTCTTTCCATCTCCAACACGGAAATGGTGATTATCGTATTTACGATCGTTCTTGGTCTGTCATCCGAGATGATCAATACCTCCATTGAGGCAATGACGGATCTCATCACGACCGAGCACCGGGAGAATGCGAAAATCGCCAAGGATGTTGCCGCAGGCATGATGCTCACGACCGCATTCGGAGCCGTTGCCGTTGCCGTATTTATTTTCGTTCCGCATCTTCTTGCGTTGGTTTCATACTGAACAAACTTATGGGCATTTTACTGGGCATTTTGCTTTTTTCCTGGTTTCTCTCAAGCGTTCTGTTCATTCCGTTCATCCGACTTCTCTACACGCTCAAACTGCGCAGATTGAAACAGGTGACCCGTGACGCATTCAACAAACGGACCCCGATATTCGACAAATTCCACCAGATGAAGGCAGGCACGCCGGTCGGCGGAGGCATTCTCATCATTGCGCTCACGACGATTTTGTTCCCGATTACCCTTGTCCTCATGAATTACTTCTGGCTTCCGATTACCTCGGTCTACCCGATGGTTGCGGAAATGAAGATCCTGTTGTTTACCTTCCTTTCCTTCGGTCTTCTGGGCTATCTGGACGATGCGAAAAAGACGTTTGCGATGAAGGAGAAATTTTTCGGCCTCCGGCTGCGGCACAAACTGATCCTGGAGATTATCCTTGCTGTCCTCATCAGTTTCTGGCTCTACTGGGACCTGAAAATACAGATTTTCTATGTTCCCATCCTGGGCACGATGCATTTGGGATGGTGGTTTATCCCGTTTTCGTCGTTTATCATCATCAGTTTCGCAAACGCATTCAATATCACGGACGGGCTGGACGGATTGGCATCCGGCGTTCTTCTTATAGCCTTGGGCGCGTTTTGGATCGTGTCCGCATCCATTCTGGACACGCCGCTTGCTACGTTTATCGCATTGTGGCTGGGAAGCCTCCTGGCGTTCCTGTACTACAACGTGTATCCTGCCAGAATTTTTTTGGGGGATACCGGTGCCCTTTCATTCGGCGCGACGCTTGCGGTCGTGGGACTGATATTGGGGAAGGCGCCGGC
>CAYTIP010000068.1:0-4807 GCA_964437805.1 uncultured Gammaproteobacteria bacterium
CGGCGTAATCGATAATCCTGCGGAGTTTCCGGTCGGTTTCCCTCTTTTTCATTCCCAACAGCATGCTGTTGAGATATATATTCTGGTATCCCGACAGGTCGGGATGGAATCCCGCTTCAAGATCGATGAGCGAAACGATGGATCCGTTTGTCCAAACCGATCCGGTTGTCGGCGCGGTGATCCCGGCAATAATTTTCAGGAGGGTTGTTTTTCCGGAGCCGTTGGAGCCGATAATGCCGACTTTTTCCCCTTTGCGGATCGTAAGGGATATAGTATCCAGTGCGGTAAAATGTTCATCCTTCCCACGAATGAACTTTTCCACTAACGTCGGCTTTTCGTGATGGATGGTATACCGTTTGCTGACCCGTGAGAGGATGATAGCCGCAGTTTTCATATACCGTCAGACCCAGTCGTCGAAATTCCTGCTTTCCGAACGGAATACCAACCACCCCGCAGCCGCAATAAGGATAATGATCGCCGTGTTTGCCAAGACCGTCATGCTGTCGGGAGGAGCCGAACCCAAAAAACCGGACTGGAGGAACTGTACGACCGATACGAGAGGATTCATGCGCCAAAGCGGGCGGATTTCGACGGGGATAATCGCCAGGGAGTAGACGATCGGTGTGGCGTAGAACCAGATGATCAGGAGGGCACTGACAAGGAAATTGACGTCGCGGAACCGGACGTTGAGAGCGGAAGTAAGGAGACTGATTCCCGCGGAAAAAACCAGCAACAAGACCAGGGCTGTCAGAATGACGGGCACACCGGCGGGTTTCAGTGTCCCCAGCACCAGAGTCGGCACAATAACCAGCGGAAGGGCAAGCAGGAAATGGATGAAGTTCGAGCCGACAATGGAAAGCGGGATTACCGCCCTTGGAAAGTTCGCTTTCTTGATGAGTGACCGGTCATGCACGATCGATGGCGTTGTTTTGGATAATGAGAGGGAAAAGAAATTCCATGCCAATAATCCGATGAACAGATAATACTCGTAATGGGCAATCGGTTCCTTCATGAAAAGCGAAAAAATGAAATAGATAACGGTCATCTGGAGAAGCGGATTGACGACCAGCCAAAGAAAACCAAATATGGTATATTTATACCGCGCACGGAGTTCCTTTTGGGTCATTGCGACAAGAAGCTCCAGGAAATGCCTCGGATCGGATTCCATAATGGATGCATTATACAATCTGGGTACATAAAAAGCGAAGGAAATTATTGTGCATATGGTCTTCCCGTATTATCTCTTTGTTGTGGTCGTTTTCCTGTTTTCCCTCCCGTTCCAGTTGCTGATTGCACTGTCCGTTTTTCTGTGTTCGGGGACGCCGGTGTTTTTCGGACAGAAACGGATCGGAAAGGACGGAAAACCCTTTGTCCTGTATAAGTTCAGAACAATGGTCCGTGGATCCGAGAAAAAGAACCGTGCGCTCACTTCCATCAACGAGGCGGACGGTCCCGTCTTCAAGATTTTCAACGACCCCCGATTTACGGGGATCGGGAAACTATTGAGTCACACGGGATGCGATGAACTTCCCCAGCTATACAATATCCTCAGGGGTGAAATGGCGTTTATCGGGCCGCGTCCGCTTCCCGTTGGGGAGGCTGCCAAACTGAAGCCGTGGCAACGGAAGAGGGAAGCAGTCAAGCCCGGCATCGTATCACCGTGGATTCTTGAGGGGTATCATCACAAATCTTTTGATGAATGGATGAAAAGCGATATCAGATATATGGAAAACAAAGGGTTTATCTATGATTGCGGCGTTGCGTTGCGGATGGTTCCGTATATCGGGAAACTCCTGGGCGACGAACTATATGGACTGGTCCGTCCTCGCGTCTGAGGGAGTCGAATCTACCAATACCCCATATTCCGCAGTTTTTCCATCATGTGCTCTTTGGAAGGTTCCCTGCCGGACCGTTCACCTTCCCCTGCTATGGCTTTTCGGGTGAATGGCTGTTCTCCGAGTGACCGGTATCCCTGGTCGTACAGTGGTACGTATGGAACGGAAAATGACCGGATATAGTTCCAAATATCGGACTCGGTAAAATGGAGAATCGGGTGGATTCGCATATGATCCTTCCGTTTCGAAAAATACCGCTCCGAAGATCTTGATGGATGTTCGTCCCAGCGAATTCCGGACAGTATGGCGGTCGGCTTGAACCCTTCGATGAAGCGTTCCAAAGCATTGATTTTCATCATCCTGGCGAGTTTGAGTTTGGTTTGATCCGTTGCGCTTGTGTTGAACCGCTCGATATCCGATTCCAGATGCGCTATCGAAAGCAGCCGAATGTGCCACTGTGCGGTTATCCGCCTGATGAATTCATATATTTCCGGGAATTCCATCGTTGAATCGTTAAACATGACGGGAAAAGGTACCGAACCCCGGTAAATCCTTCTGATGAGGTGAAGGAGTACCGTCGAATCTTTCCCTCCTGTCCAGGCGACAACGATTTTTTCCGTTGGATACTTCCGCGCGGTACGTCGAATAATTTCTTCGGATTTGAGGATGATCGGATCGTGAATATCCATTATACTGACTATACCGTACGGAACGGGGCAAATCTACGTCTCGATACGGATTCCATGACAATTTTTTCGGAACCGGAGGGTTATCCATATCTCGAGCGGATTATCGTCGGCGGTTATCTTGACCCGGGGACGGGGTATGTGTTTTCATCGTTTTTGCCGGCACTCATTGGGCTCATAACCGGAACGGTTTCATTGCTTCTGTTTCGTTTACGCAAGCTATGTTTCCCGTATGTCAGGGATCATCTTCGGATAGTGACGGTGGTCGGTGCTGCGGTTTTCATATTGCTGTTACTGGTAGGAGGGATGGAGTATTATAGACGGATGATGGGCACGTCAACCGCCGGAGAAAAACGCGTCATTGTTATCGGGTTGGACGGAATGGAAGCTAATATTCTGGAAGAAGGGTGGAAAGATGGGATATACCCGAATCTCCGGACCCTGAAGGAACACGGAGTATACACCAAGCTTCGCACAATCGAGCCGCCCCAATCCCCGATTGTTTGGGGAAGCTTCGGTACCGGCGTAAAACCCGGGAAGCACGGGTTATACGATTTTATATCCAGAAATCCGGACGATCTCGCGCTTGATCTGGCGTTTTCCAATCCGAAGGGCAATCCCCTCCGCGTTCCATTCTTTTGGGAGCGGCTGCTCAAACAAGACATTAAGAGTACCATACTGTTTCTTCCGGATACATTCCCTGCTGGCAACCAGCAAGTGCATGTATTGGCAGGAATGGGAGTGCCGGATATTCTGGGAACCATGGGTGCTTCAACCACCATCACGACCGCAGAAGCGTCAGATTCCAGTAGCACACGAAAAGGAAAACGCATCGTTGTTGCCGATGCGAATACGATTCCGGTGGATTTGCCTGGCCCTGTCTATACCCGGCTGAACGGCAGGAAAACCGCGACTCTTCCTATAACCATTACGCGCCGGAGTGAAGACCGATCCGTAACGATCCATACACCGGAAAAGGAAATCCACCTGAAAGAAGGTGAGTTTTCCGATTGGATCGGACTGACATTCCGTATCGATTTCCTCACATCCATACATGGCACAGTAAAATTCTATTTACGCTCGTTCGATGCGGATTTTACCCTGTATATGACTCCCATCAACATATCGCCACGGTCCCCGGTCTTCGCCATTTCTTCCCCGAAGAATTATGCAGCCGAAGTGGCATCACGATACGGCGAATTTTATACGCAAGGTCTTCCTCATGATACTTGGGCGCTGGAAGAGGGTGTGTTTGACGACCGTGCTTTTCTCGCACAGGCCGACGATATTCTTGAACAGCGTAGGCAGATAATCCTCGGCGAACTCAAACGTTCCGAATCGCAGGTGTTCATCGGATACTTCGGAATTCTGGACACGATCCAGCATATGTATTGGCGGACAAGAAATCAATCCGATAGCATGTACGGACAAACCATCAGGGATTATTATTCGAAAATCGACTCGATTATCGGCGAGGTGATTGGTGAATTGCGTCAAGGAGACATGCTGCTGGTTCTTTCCGATCACGGATTTTCTGAATTCACATCGGAATTCAATATGAATGCATGGCTCAAGGAGAATGGATTTCTCACGTTGAAGGAGGGTGTCCACAAAGGAGGACCATATTTGGATTCGGTGGATTGGACAAAGACACAAGCCTATGCGGTAGGATACAACAGTATTTACGTGAATCTGTCAGGCAGGGAGAAAGCTGGTATCGTCGCGAAGAGTGATCTTCCGGCTCTGTTGGAGCGTATACGGCAGCTACTGCTCACGTACCGGAATCCGATCGATTCGTCACGGGTTATGAAGCACGTGTATACGAGAAGCGAGCTAGACGTGCCGGAATCAGATACGGGCGCACCGGATTTATTTGTCGGTTATTACGCCGGAACACGATCCTCATGGGACACTGTTGTCGGCGCCACTCCGGAATCTCCGATAACGCCAAGACAATCCAAATGGAGCGGCGACCACTTATTTGACGCAAGCGAAGTTCCCGGTGTACTGTTCTCAACAGCCAAGATCGATGTGGACGATCCCTCCATCTTGGATATCGCCCCGACCGTATTCCGTTTTTTCGGCGTCCCCATTCCTTCCGTTTTTGACGGTCACCCACTCGTACATTGATATGGGAAACCGAATAGCGGATAGATTAAGATTCAATTTACCGCGAATATCCGGAAATGTGGCAAAATGGAAAATTCCACTCGTACTGCTGATCATTACGAGTGTATGTTGGGCCTTCCTGGAACTTCTGGAACAGAAAGAGTATGTAATCCGGTC
>CAYTIP010000069.1:0-4761 GCA_964437805.1 uncultured Gammaproteobacteria bacterium
ATCCATTGTATTTCCATCGGAGCACAACAGCATGTGTACAGACAGCGGCTGTATGGCGAAATGCGCAAAGCCAGACTGATGGTCGTTGCTTGTCCGACCGCATGGATCGATTCGCGGAGGACCGAAATCAACGCACCCACTCATAACGCGGTTACCCCAGTGGATGAAATGGTTCCTGAACAGATCATGGTTTCCCTCGGGACGGACAATATCCGTGATGTTTACAAGCCGTTTGCGGACGGACATATGTGGACGGAGCTCCGGTTCCTTCTGGAAAGTACGCATTATTACGATGTAGGGAAACTTGTGGACATTGCGACGGTAAACGGGAGGAATGTGCTGGGACTCAGCCCGGCCGGAAAGGAGTGATGCATATGGACACAGGGAAACGGGTACTGTCGATTCTCAGGAAAGCAGATGCCATCATGACGGACAATCATTTCGTCTACACGTCCGGTAGGCACGGGAGCGTCTACGTACGCAAAGACCGCCTGTATCCCCATACCAAAGATACGGAAACCATATGCCGGTTGATGGCGCAGGATGTGAAGAATATGGATATCGATGTCGTTGTCGGACCGTCGCTGTGCGGTATTATTCTTTCCCATTGGGTGGCATCCATCCTGTCCAAACTGACGAAACGCGAAGTGCTGAGCGTATTTACCGAAAAGCCGTCCGGCGACCAGGCGGCGTTTGACCGTCCCCAGGTATTCAGTCGGGGATATGACCAGCTGGTCAAGGGTAAGCGGGTATTGGTTGTTGAGGATCTGACGACGACCGGTGCTTCCGTGAAGAAGGTGGTTGAGGAAGTGAAGCGGTCCGGAGGTTCGGTGCAGTTGGTTTATGTGATGGTCAACAGAAATCCCGGCGGTGTGAATGAGCAGTTTATGGGAGCACCGTTCCGCTCACTTGCCGTATTACCGGCGGATTCCTATGAGGAAACGGCATGTCCTCTGTGCAAACGGGGAGTTCCCGTCAATACGGAGGTGGGTCACGGCAAAGCGTTCCTCGGGAGAAAGGGTTCAGTATGAATTTTTGCGGCAAATCCATCAGCGGTCCGTTCACCATTCCGTCCGGCATCATCACCACGGAGCCGTCGGTATTGGCGCGGATTGCTGCAGACGTGCCCCAGATCGGCATCCTGACCACCAAGAGCATCAGTGTCCATCCAAAGGCAGGAAACCGGGAGCCGGTATTTGGGAGATATACGCCCGAGGAAGGATCATTCGTCAATGCAGTGGGACTCAGTAATCCCGGTGCGGAAGTGTTTGCGCAGAAGCTTGTCCGCTCCCCGATACCCAAGGATAAATTTCTGATGATTTCGGTATTCGGCGCATCGGCAGAGGAATTCGTCGATGCGGCAGGGATCCTCAGTCGCTTCGCCGACGGGTTTGAACTGAATATTTCCTGTCCCCATGCGAGGGGGTACGGGCAGGCGATATGCGAGGACGCGGCTCTGGTCGGTTCGATCATCCGCGGAATGAAGAAGTTGGGAAAACCGGTCTTTGTGAAGATTTCCCCGAATGTGGATATACGCGCGACGGTGGAAACCTGTCTTGATAACGGAGTGGATGGCTTCGTGGCCATTAATACCTGGGGACCGAAACGAGAGGAACACGATGGCCATGCGGTGTTGACCAATACGGTCGGAGGAGTATCCGGATCGTGTATCAGGGATATCGGAATCCGTGCCGTTGCACTCATCCGATCCATGACGGATAAACCGATCATCGCCTGCGGCGGTATCGCTACGGGCGAAGATATCCGCAAGTATGCGGCTGCGGGAGCGCAGTATTTCGGTGTAGGATCGGCGCTTACCGGGATGGATACGGATGAGGTACGACGGTATTTCCACGCGCTTGAATCGGACTGGAAAGGACATACCGCAACGGCCCCGGATTATTTGCAGTCATCCAAACAAATGAAGTACCACAAAACCAGCATTGCCGCCATAAAGAGAATCGACGATTCGCACAGCATCATCATATTCCGGGCGCCGATGCGGATAAAGCCGGGTCAGTTCGTATTCCTCTGGATTCCGGGAGTGGGGGAAAAACCATTTTCCCTTTTGGGAATCAATCCGGGAAGCGTGTTTGTGAAGGCTAAGGGGTGTTTTACCGAGGCACTATTGAATCTTCCGGCAGGCGCCCGGATTTACTGGAGAGGGCCGTATGGGAAGACGGTGCCGGTTCGGGGCAGAACACTATTGATCGGCGCCGGGACGGGAATTGCGGCACTGGCGATGTTTGCAAGGAGAGGGACGAGGACTTACGCGGTATTGGGTGCCAGGCAGGAAGCACTGTGCCTGCGGGACGAGGCGTTCGGGAAGAGAAGCGGAGACTACTGGATCACGACCAGCAGGGAAGAAGGACGGCCGGAACAGCACGTAGGTGATGTGCTTCCCGAAGCATTCCGGGCTGTCCGTCCGGATACCGTCCTCATATGCGGTCCGGAACAGATGGTGTACGATACGGTGGAGACGGCCAAACAATTCGTCCCGGAACGAAGCATTTACGCATCCGTGGAATTTATGACCAAATGCGGCGTCGGCATATGCGGGAGTTGCGCGACTGCAAAGGGATTGAGAAATTGTGTGGACGGTACGTTTTTGGGTCCCGGTCAGCTCATATGAAACAGGATTCGTTCAGGGACAGATTACATGCGCGTATGGACAGCGCCGACAGTCTACTGGTCGTCGGGCTGGATTCGGACATCTCCCTGCTTCCATCTTCCGTACGAAACGGTTCCCATCCCCAGTTCACCTTCAACAAAACCATCATCAGGGAAACCCATTCGTTTGTCTGTGCATACAAACTCAATACGGCATTCTATGAGGAGCGTGGGGAAGACGGAATCGCAGATTTGAAGGCGACCTGTTCGTTCCTTCGGGATGAATATCCGGATATCCCCATAATCCTGGATGCCAAACGGGGCGATATAGGGAACACCAACCGCGGGTACGTCGGTTTTGCGTTCGACTATCTCATGGCGGATGCAATAACGCTCCATCCGTACCTGGGCGCCGAGGCACTGGCTCCGTTTCTTGACCGGAAGGAGAAGGGGTGTATTATCCTCGTCCGGACATCCAATCCGGGCGCCGGGGAACTCCAGGATCTTCCTGTATCAGGCGCACCGCTCTACCTGGTTCTGGCCCGGAAAATTGCGGAAACGTGGAACAGGAACGGGAACTGCCTGTTGGTCGTTGGGGCGACGTATCCCAAAGAGTTGGCCCAGATCCGCTCGGTGGTGGGTGCCATGGATATCCTGGTTCCGGGTGTCGGAAGTCAGGGAGGGGATCTTGACGCCGCTGCGCGTTCCGGTCTCCTTCCGGATGGAACGGGCCTGCTCATCAATGTTTCGCGGGCGGTGTTGTTTGACGCGGATCCACAGGCAAAAGCACGTGCATTCCGGGATCAGATCAATGCTGCCAGAGGTATAGTGCGTCCTTGACAAGAAAAAGTTCCCACACCTACACTCGTTGTAGGTGTTTGAGGGAAACATATTACCCGGTATCCGTTTACGGAAGGAGTTTTTATGGATCATGTGACCGTTGTTGACCATCCGTTGCTTTCCCATTCGCTCACCGTCCTGCGGGACAAACATACCCAAACGGAAGCATTCCGCTGGCACGCAAATGTCGTTTCCAAGATTCTTCTGGTGGAAGCGACCAAAAATCTGGGAATGAAGGATATTCCGATCACGACCCCCCTTACGGCAACGACCGGAAAGAAACTGGGCGAGGATATTGTGGTCGTACCGGTGCTTCGGGCAGGCCTAGCTATGCTTTTTGCCCTTCAGGATTTCCTGCCGTCCGTGTCGGTAGGGTTCATCGGGTTGCAGCGGGACGAAAAAACCGCCATCGCCAAGGAGTATTACCAGAAACTCCCCAGAATTTTTGCGGCCAATCACATTTTCATCCTGGACCCCATGCTGGCAACCGGCGGATCATTCGGCGATACGATCGAAGCGGTGCGTGCCAAAGGCGGGAAGAAGATTTCACTCGTGTGTATCGTATCCGCTCCGACCGGACTGGAACACATCCAAACACACTATCCGGGTATCCATATCGTCACCGGCGCGATTGACGAGAGTCTCAACGAACAGAAATTCATCGTTCCGGGGCTCGGGGATTTCGGCGACAGGTATTTCGGAACGACCCAGCAGTAAGGCCTTTTTTGCAATGCCGGAGGAGAGAGTGGTAATATAGGTACGAACACCGTGGGAAATCGCCGATTATTGAAGGAATCATAAGGAGGATTCAGCTATGGGAACCAGCACCGACGCGTTTATCCTGTCTTTGGGAGGATCGATTATTGTCCCGAAAGACAGCATTGATACCGAATTTCTCAAGGATTTCAACACATTTATCCGCCGACAAGTCTCCGAAAAAAACCGGAGATTTTTTATTGTTGTCGGGGGCGGTGGAACCACCCGCACATATCAGGAAGCGGCACGTGCCGTCCGGGGCGAGATAACCGATATGGATTTGGATTGGATTGGCATCCATTCCACCCGGCTCAACGCCCAGATGGTACGGACGATATTCCAAGATATCGCTGATCCCCGGGTCATCAAGCATTACGAAATCATCCTGAAGATCGACAAGCCCGTGGCTATTGCGGCGGGTTGGAAACCCGGGTGGAGTACCGATTACGACGCCGTGACGCTCTGTCAGGATTACGGAGTGAAAACCATGGTGAATCTCACCAATATCGATAAGGTCTATGATAAGGATCCCAAGAAGTTCCCCGATGCCAAGCC
>CAYTIP010000070.1:0-4728 GCA_964437805.1 uncultured Gammaproteobacteria bacterium
TCGCTCCCTTTGGGAGTGAAGGAGGGGGATTTTTTGTTGGCTTGCATCAAAAGCCTATAGCGGTGTATTATCGATCCCTCTATGCGACAGGCAATCGAATCGGCGGCGCGTGGGTATGCGCCATATGAAGTCCGGTATCCACAATACCACACTGCGGATACGATTCCGTTCCGGGTATCACCCGAACCGTTTCCCCTGACGCGCGTGCAACAGGACGAAATCCGCACACTGGGCGGCGATGTTACGGCGTTTGTCGCGTCCTGCGACGCGCTCTACCGGCAGGACCAAACGGTCAAGGCGATTCTGGACACCGGGAAGCCGGAATTGTTCCTGATATCCACCCCGACCCAGTATGCGTTCGTGCGGCCAGATCTTATCATCACACCATCTGGTTTTGCCCTTTGCGAGATCGAAACATCTCCTTTTGGACTGGGGCTTGCGGAAATCCTCAACCGTGCCGCCAGGAGAGAAGGATTCGAAACCATGGTGGAGGAGGGAACACTTGCTTCTGCCATGCGATCCGCTCTTCCCACAGAGGGAACCTTGGTGTACTCGGAAAAAACCCGACAATACCGGGGACAGCTCACGTTCCTTGCGGATCAGGTGTTCAGTGCTTCTCCGGGCGCATGGAAAGCATCATCCGTTGCTGATGCTGCCGGTCAGGATCCATGCTATCGCGGTTTCTACCTCTCGGAGTACTGTTTTGACGACCGGGTGCGGGAATTCCTGGAGGCAGGAGTGCGAACCCAACGCGCTTTTTTGCCTTCCCTCACTGCACATATGGAGGAAAAAGCATTGCTGGGGCTCTTGTGGGACCGCCGATGGGAAGGATATTTCCACCGGCAATTGGGAGCTGCCGCATTTTCGCATTTGCGGACGGTAGTCCCGCCGACCTGGATCGTCGGCCAAGAAGCGTATTTTTCGCCCGGACTGCCGGCGGGAGTCAGTGCATCGGTCGATCTTGCTTCACTCTCCCGGGCCAAACGGACGTTTGTCCTCAAGTCGTCCGGGTTTTCCCGACATGGATCCTGGTCCGAGGGCGTGTCGTTCCTCCAGGAGCAATCACAGGCAGAAGCCCGGCACAGATTGGAACAGGCTGTTTCCGATCCGGGTCAACTGTTTGTCGTGCAGGAGTTCCGCAAGGCTGCCGTTCATCCCATGGTCTATGAAACACCCCGGGGTCTTGCTCCCATGGCCGGTCGCGTCCGGCTCACCCCGTATTACAGCACGGGAGAGGGACGGCTCATCGCCCTCAAGGCGACCGCTGTGGAACCCACCACCAACTACATCCACGCATCATCCCACAGCGTGAATACGGCCGTTGCCTGAGCGGCACCTGGCATGTGCAAGGAGTGCTATTTTCCCAGGAAGAAGAAGAGGAGTGCGACGCATAGTCCCATGCCAATACATGTCGACCATACCAGCGCTCCGGCAACCGGACCGTTCCGGTGCGTACCCATAATGCGCGCATTGCCTCCGATCGTGGCAACCAGAAAGAGGAGCGGAACGGCAACAATACCGTTTGCCACCGCCGCAAACACGAGCGCTTTGATCGGATCGATGCCGACGAAATTGATGCACAGGCCGATGATGGTCGCGATGGTCATCACCCCGTAGAATCCATGTGCTCTCCTGATGGAAAGATTCAGCCCCTCCTTCCAGTTGAAGGCTTCGGAGATGGCGTAGGATGCCGATCCGGAGAGGACGGGTACGGACAACAGACCGAGCCCGATGATCCCGGTACAGAAAAGGAATTTTGACAGGAATCCCGCGTTGGGAAATGACCGGACGAGCGGTTCGAGGGCCCGCGCGGCGTCCGCGGATGTTTGGACATCGGTGATGCCGTTATTATGGAGCACTGTTCCTGTGACGACGATGATGCTCCAGGCAGCCAATTGGGATAGCAGCATGCCTGCCACCGTGTCTATCCGGATATTCCGGATAAACCGCCGTGGCAAGACCGGTTTGCCGTGCGCGTGCTTGAGATGCAGTTCCTGTTCTTCCTCGACCTCCTCGGATGCCTGCCAGAAGAACATATAGGGTGAAATGGTGGTACCGACGATACCGGTAATGATAAACATGTAGGCGAATGACCACTCGATGTGCGGGAAGATGGTTGCCTTCAGAATGTCCTGCCAGGGCTGTTGGACAAGAATGACAGTGAGCGGGTAGGTAATGAGCGACAGACACAGCCACTTGAGGATCCGGGCATAGGTTTTGTAGGACGTGAATATTTCCAGGACCAGGACAACCATGGTGAACATGAGCGCAAGGACGACAAATGGGACCGGAATGAGGAGCTGCAATGCGGAAGCCATGGCACCGATATTGGCGCCGATGTTTATCGTATTTGCCGTGAGAATCAGGATGCAGGTGAGATAGACAACCCATTTGGGGTAATACCGCTTGATGACACTGACCAGTCCTTTTCCGTTGACGGCGCCGATTCGTGCGCAGGTGTCCTGCACGGCGATCTGGAAGGGAAGGATGAAGAATGACGTCCAGAGTTGTCCGTATCCGAACTGTGCGCCAGTTTGGGAATAGGTCGCAATCCCGGAAGGATCATCGTCCGCAGCTCCGGTGATTACTCCCGGTCCAAGAATCGAGGCGATCTTCCGGATGATGGTCCCGGGTCGGGTTTCGGACATACCCGTATTATGGAACGTCCGGTTCTCCTTGGCAATTCACCCCGCTCTTCTTGAGTGTATGCCGCAAACACGCTATAATAGCTTCCATCCCAAACAGAAAGGCGGAATACATGCATGGCAACAAAAACAAAAAAGCAGCAATCCAATGATCAAGGAGAGACGGCGCAATCAACCACCGCGGAGCCGGTAGGGAAGGAGAGCGTCCAGAAAAGCCCGACAACGATGGAAGAACTCCTTCGTTCCACGGGGTACGTCATCAAAGGCTTCAAAAAGGGTGAAGTACTGGAAGGAACGATCACCCGGGTCAGCCCGAAGGAAATCCTCATCAATATCGGCGGGAAGACCGACGGAGTCGTCATCGACCGTGAATTGGAATCCTACCGGGAAACCCTGCAGACCCTCAAACCAGGCGACACGGTTACCGCACAGGTCGTCGTTCCGGAAAACGACCGCGGACAGGCCGTACTTTCGCTTCGGCAGAGCATATTCGAAAAACGGTGGCTGGAACTTGCGCAGGCACAGAAAGACGGAGCAACCGTGGATGTTGCCCTCAAGGATGCCGTCCGGGGAGGAATGCTCGTCGAATACAGCGGACTCCGGGGCTATATCCCGCAATCCCAGTTTGACAGCTCGCTCAACAAGCAACTGGATAAGATCGTAGGCCGCAGGATGCAGGTGAAAGTGATGGAAGTCGATCAGGCAACCAACCGCCTCATCTTCTCCCAGCGTGCGGTTGCGGAAGGCGAGTCGCTCCTCAAGCAAAAGGAATTGCTTTCGTCCATAACCGTCGGGGACATCGTGGAATCCACGATTACTGGTATCGTACCGTTTGGCGCATTTGCCAAATTCGGTGTCGAGAAGGATGGAGTGAAACGGGATATCGAGGGATTGGTCCATATCTCGGAAATTGCCTGGGAGAAAGTGGAAGACCCGGGAGAATATCTCAAGCAGGGTGATACCGTGAAGGTGAAAGTCATCGGCATTGACGAGAAGAGCGGGAAAGTGACGCTTTCCCTCAAGCAGCTGTTGCCGGATCCATGGGAACATGTCCTGGATATGTTCGAGAAGGACACCCAGGTCAAGGGAAAAGTATCCCGCGTTTCTCCCTACGGGATTTTCGTGACGCTTTCTCCCGGTATCGACGGGCTTATCCATATTTCCAAAATGACTCCGGGCGAGGAGCCCAAGGCCGGTGAGGAAATTACAGTGACGATCGAGGATATCCAGCCGGATAAGCGGAAGATCGGTTTGTCCATGAGTCTTACCGAAAAGCCGATCGGTTACCGGTAATATGGGAAAAGAACAGGCACTCCTTCCGATGCCCGATATCATTGCAGAGCTGCGCCGGTCGCTTTCGGTGCAATTGGTCACTCCCGATCTTAGTTTGGAGTCCCACACCGCCGCCGTATCCCTTCTTAACCAGGAAACCGCCGCTGCAGGTCAGGTATCCATCGAAACGGATCGTGTGGAACCGGATTCTGTTGCTACCGAACGGGCATGGGCAGAAGGCGCATACGGCACCTTCCGACTGATGACACAGGCAGAACAGGTTGTCGGCGCAGTATGGGACGTGGCCGATACGCACGTCTCATCCGCAAATGCCGCACTGGAAGCGGCCGGCCAATCCGTTCGTCTTTCTCCGGATGCTTCATCCCACCGTGAAGCCAGTTCTTGTGTGCTGGACAGCGCTTCCGACGGTGACCAAGCAGATTTTGACGGGACGCTCCTGTATCTTGCAGATGCGTTTGGCTTGGGGGAACGCGGCCAGACGTCGCTGGAAACCGTATCCGTCTATATGGACGGCGTTGAGCCATCCGACCTGAAAACCATGCGCAAATTAGGGTTCACCTCTGCCGCAGACGGCGTAGCGTACGAGGGTGTTGATGAACCGTGCACGGTGTTTGTTGCGACCAAACCCGGTGTGGAAGCCGCAATCATCGCCCATGCAAAGCACATCGGTATCACCGTTTCCCCCAATCCGTCCGGATCGCGCAAGTAGTTGGGTCAGGAGTGATACAATACTCCCAATGAAAATACGCTCCGTCTTCGTCTGCCAGCAGTGCGGCTACGAGAGTCCCCA
>CAYTIP010000071.1:0-4715 GCA_964437805.1 uncultured Gammaproteobacteria bacterium
CGGGAAGAATTGGATCCTCCGCACGGGTGGTAACGGGAGATGATGTGCTTCTCATGGCTAATCCGTTAACTTTGAATGGTACGTACACCATCGAGGCATGGTTCGTCTATCCGCTTCCTGCAGCCTCAGGTGGGTGGAATACGCTCACTCGTGGCCCTGCCGAAACCGGAAAGGGAGATCATCAGGTAATCGTCCGACGCTCCGATATGCTGCTTGGCGTGTATGACAATGCCGGGGCAACCGGGTTCAAGAGTTCGGGCTATGCCGTATCGAATTTATCTAACGGATGGCATCATGTTGCCGCCGTGGCCAACGGAAGCACTACACGATTTTACATTGACGGAGCTGCTGTGGGATCCACGATCGCCTGGGTGTCCTCTTCCCCCATTTTCACCATCGGCAATTATGTGGGGTTAAACCAGCAATTCGGGACCATAGATGACGTGCGCATCTATAATTATGCCCGTTCCGCCGCACAGATTGCTGAAGATATCAATAATTTGCCCTACACGTTTACCCAGTACAGCAACGATACGGATAATGATGGATACGGGACGGGAAGTTCGGTTTCGGACTGTTATCCGCGCGCAAACTACGGACCGAACTCCGGAGACTGCAACCAAACAGCGTCCGTTGCTGAATATGTCCACTACACCCATGCAAGCCCCTGTTACGATGATTTCGATCTGGACGGGTATACCAACGGCACCAACGCAAACACCACCTGCCTTCCCGGTCCGACCTGTACGTATTCCACTATGGGAAGCAATTTATCTGGTGGCGCCGTGAACGGATTTAGCCCTTTATATCGGCTGAAGGAAACGGTGGGAAGCGGCACGGACTGCAATGACGCGGGAACCAACTCAAATCAGGTGCAGATCAGCGCTTCCTGCTACCAGGACGCGGATGATGACGGTTACGGTAACGATACACTCATCACCTGTATCCCTGCTGGAACCACGTGTGCGACCGCTGTATGGGGAAGCGGCGGGTACGGAACAACGGCATACAACATCAACCATTCCGCAAACACATCTGACTGTTGTGATAATAACGCGTCCGCATCACCTGCGCAGACCGGCTGGTTCACGACCGCCATTCCTGCCGGGTGTGCGTCTTCGGGAACATTTGACTGGAACTGCAGCGGTGTGGTGGATAAGCTGTATGCGGAGAACGGTACCTGTTATTATTCGGGCGGATGTCAAGCGATATTAAATGTATGTACCAATCCTACATCCTGCGGGATGCTCTGTTCTCGGATCACCTCGTGTACCAGAAATCCCTATGCCGCCCAGTGTATACCAACCTCGAATTCTATAATCCAGCAATGCCATTAGTTTCTGCATTTATTCATTCCACGAAGATATTCGTCCCAGTTGTTGTATAGTATTGGTATGCGCGTACATTTGCCGTGGCGTAGGTTCATGGTTTTCCTCATTTTCTCATTGATGTTGTTGGGAATTAGGGTAGTTTACTTGGAAAAACAGGGTAGGAAGGTATGCAGGAATTGTAATGTCATTTTAATTGTGTTGGATTCACTTCCTGCGTCGCGCATCTCCCATTTGGGACACCAACTTCCGACAACTCCTCGTCTGGACGCGCTTGCTACACAGGGTGTTTCATTTGCAAATGCATATACGACATCGTTGGATTTCCCAGCATCAATCCTTTCGATCATGAGTGGCCGATATCCGTCCGATAAGGCGCTATCCGGCGTACAAAACGGAGAGATTCCGACGTTGGCTTCAATCCTCAAATCACACCGGTATAAAAGTGCTGGATTTATCGCAGGATTAAATCTGCAGACTGCATCTTCCCTCAAGTCTCATTTTGATCTTTTCATTGATACCGGTCCGACGGGAACACTGGAATCCGGGTTATCTCAGGCGTTGGATTGGGTCGGAGAGCGTAAAGATGACCAATTTTTTCTACTCGTAAGCGGCAATGATCTGGCCGATGACGCACCAATTCGTGAAGGGTATACAGGTCAGTTTTTCCCCCCGCAAGATTTTCCAATGCAATTACGCGCGACAGGGGAGGCGTACCGCACGCTCCGGCAGGATCTTCAACAAGAGAAACCGGTCATATCGGAATACCGGACATTCTGGTCCTTGTATTATGATTCCAAACTCCATGATGTGGACCGTGCAGTTGGTGCATTTCTGGAATCTTTTGGCAAACTCGGCCTGTCAGAAAAAACAATCGTTGTCGTTGTGTCCGATTACGGAACGGAACTCATGGAACATGGGCAAGTCGGGAATTCCAACGCCCTTTTTGAAGAACGGATTCGAATTCCACTCATTCTTTCCGTACCCGGCCTACAGGGCGGAAGAATCTTCAATCAGCAAGTGAGTTCTGCGGATATTGCACCAACCATCATTGAACTCTTGAGCATACAACAGCCAAACACGGGTAAAACTCACGGCGTTTCGCTGGTGCCATCGCTATATGGCCGTACTTTATCGGATCGGGATGTGTTCATGGAATCCAGACCAACAGGGAAACCGTATCAGTTCGGTCTCAGGACCGCGGACGGATGGAAATTCATCTATACCGCGGGAACCGGAGAGCGGGAGTTGTACAATCTGCAATCCGATCCCAAAGAGCTGCAGAATCTCAATCCCGATGGATCACCCCAGGAGCTCATGAAACGCGTATTCGATTACGAGTGGCGAATCAGAAAACATCTGGATTCCATCGGAGCCGATCCTTACGACTTATGAAGCGACTTCGGGTGCTTCCGGCGATCATACTGATTCTTGTTGGTGTCGGGATATACACGCGCTATGTGATTTCCCGGTCGCCGCCGATGGGTATAATAACGTCCGAAGCATGTCAGGAACAGTACCGGTGCCGTGACTGTAATCTGCTGTTTATTTCCGTAGATAGCCTGAGGGCAGACCACATGGGTGTGTTCGGATACCTCCGGCCAACCACCCCAAAGATTGACAATCTCCAGGCAAACGCCATCCTCTTCAGGAATTACTTCAGCGCATCCTTTCTTACATCCATTACGCAGATGTCCGTTCTCACAGGTATGTATCCCACGACCAGCGGGTATATCAACTACGGGTCACCGTTTGCTTCCAGTAATCTGACGATGGCCCAGATGCTCAAACAGCACGGGTATATCACCAGTTCCCTGCATACATCCCCGGAATACGTGAATCCCATGTTTGCGGGATACAGCAATTTCCATCGGGGATTTGACTGGCACGCCGGACTCGAAGAACGCTCCTTGTCTGAGGCAAACAGACAGTACATCCGCGACGAATTGGATCTGTTGCGGCAACGGAAGGAGAAATTTTTCCTTTGGCTTTCCGTTGGTTCTATTCATTGGCCCTATGGATTCGACGTGCCGGATGTGTTTACCGACCGGTCGTATCAGGGGCCCCTCAAAGACCGTGTCATCGACTGGCATACCTCCGCGTATATTCTCAACAACATGCTCTATCCGATCGAAAACTCATCCCCGCAACTCCGGTACAGGGAGTCGATGGTGAACGGTGAAATCCAATTGCATAAGGATGAAGTATTGAGCCGCACAAAAACGCCTCTTACCCAGGACGACCTGCAGCACATCATCGATAAGTACGACAATGGTGTCATCCATTTCGATGCGTTTTTTGGCGAACTGTACGGGCATCTGCAGCAAACGGGATTGGATAAAACTACGGTGATCGTGATTGCGGGCGAGCATGGGGAAGACCTATCCGAACACGGATACGTGTCCCACTATGATCTCTACGACACGACCGTCCATACTCCATTCATCATTTTCACCCCGTCCGGTTGGGGAAGCAGCGTGAAGGTGCCCACAGGAAGCGTCGATGTTCTGCCGACCATATTTGATATCCTCGGAGTTCCTGTGCCCGCGCAGGTACAGGGGATCAGCAGACTGCCGGCTGCATGCCGCGCACCGGACGAAACGGATGCGGAAGAAGCGGTGTTCATCCAGCGGACGCCGTTCTGGGAAAATCTCATATCCTACGCACCGCTCCTTGAGACGTACGCGAAATTGTTGGATACGTTTTCCGACAAGGATATCGACATTGCCATCCGCACTTCCAGGTGGAAGTATATATACCGGCGCTCGGAGCGAATACTCCAGTCCGCTTCCTGGTACCGACTCATATCCGGCAGCAAATACGAACAACCACGGGAAGAGCTGTATGACATCCTTCAGGATCCTATGGAGCAGAAGAATGTCATCGGTGAGCACCCTGATGTTGCCCGGCAACTCAACAAGCGGCTTATGGAATGGTGGGCAAGAGTGAACCGTCCTGTCGATCCGCAAAACACCGGAACCAAAGTTCAGGAGTATTTTTAATTCGGCTTCAGAATATACAGGCTGTTTCCGCTGTCGCTGCTATGCGTGCTATCGGGAAATGACGCTTTCATGAACCGATCCATCCCCGAATATTTTCCCAGGGCATCGTAGATGAGAACGTACCGGACTCCATATCTGTTGCGTAACGTTGACTGTTCTTCCGGTGTGAGCGGTGCACAATTTCCGTGATCCTGGCAGTTGAGAATGCGGCGGAACAAAGATTGCTGTTCATACCACCGGAAACTTTCCTCATCGATGTAGGATACAAATACGCCCAAAAGCGGGCGCTTGTGGATCATCTGCTGGCGGATCGCCCAGCGGTAATCCATATTCGCCTGTCTCCTGAAGGCATCACAGTAGCCGAACGGAATGGAGAGTACGCTTC
>CAYTIP010000072.1:0-3593 GCA_964437805.1 uncultured Gammaproteobacteria bacterium
GGCCGTAACCCCGGAGCCCAATCCCTTCCCTGAGATCGTCGATTGCCTCCAGATGTTCCATCCAGAGATTGTCGATGACGGAAAGCGATACCCATCGCTCGATCTGTCGCATCACTTCCGGTGTAATCTGCTTCTCGCGGTTTTCGTACATATCGGCAGCAAGCGTACTGAGGAACTCAGCGATATCCTCGACGCCATGCATCTGGGAAATCTGCGTGAGGAGCTGCTGCTGGGACTGCGGATCAAACGGGATGATCGTCACGAACTCGGCAATGATGTTCTCCCGCTCGATCTCCCCCTCGCCTGCATGCAGATTCACCATGGTCCGAATGTCGGTTTTGATATATTCCAGGATTTTATCCTTCAGGGTTTCCCCAGCGAGCGCTTTCTTGCGCAACCGGTAGACGATCTCCCGGTGGCGGTTGAGGACATCGTCGTACTCGACCAGGTGTTTCCGGGAATCGAAATGGAATCCCTCCACCTTCACCTGTGCCTGCTGGATTGCCCGGGACACCATCGCATGCTCAAGCGGTACGTCCTCGGGCAAATTGAACATCGTCATGAGGCGTGCAACCTGATCTCCGCCGAACAGCCGCATGATGTCGTCCTCCAGGGATACGAAGAACCTGCTGGTTCCCGGATCCCCCTGGCGGCCTGCACGGCCTCTGAGCTGATTGTCGATGCGCCTGCTTTCATGGCGTTCACTGCCAATGACGCACAGGCCTCCCAGTTCGATCACTTCATCATGGCGCTTTTTCCACTCTTCCATGTCCTTCTCGAACTTCTTTTTGTCCTTTGCCGTTTCCGTTTCCCATGCTTCGGGTTTGGACCCTCCCAGGATGATGTCCACTCCGCGGCCTGCCATGTTGGTGGCGACGGTCACGGCTCCCTTCTTCCCGGCTTCGGCGATGATGAGGGCTTCCTGCAGATGGTTCTTGGCATTGAGGAGCTGGTGCGGGACGCCTTTCCGCTTGAGGAGTTCGCCGATGATCTCGTTCTTGTCGATGGATGTGGTTCCCACCAGGACCGGCTGTCCCGTCTTATGGCGCTCGGCGATTTCATTGGCGATTGCCGCATATTTGGCACGGGGCGTCTTGTATACGCTGTCGGGCATGTCCTTGCGGACCATTTCCTTGTTCGTGGGGATGATGACGACATCCAGATTGTAGATTTTCTTGAATTCCTCGGCTTCGGTCGCAGCGGTTCCGGTCATACCGGCGAGCTTCTGGTACATGCGGAAGTAGTTCTGCAGGGACACCGTCGCCAGCGTCTTACTCTCCTGCTGGATAGCAACCGCCTCCTTGGCCTCGATGGCCTGGTGGATACCTTCCGAGAATCTCCTACCCTGGAGGAGCCGTCCGGTGAACTCGTCCACAATGACGACCTGACCGTCCTTCACGATGTAGTCGCGGTCCCGGAGAAACAGGGTACGTGCCTTGAGTGCGGCTTCCAGATGATGGACAGTCTCGAAATCCTCTTCGTAGATATTCCCCAGTCCCATCATCTTTTCGATCTTCAGGACCCCGTGGTCGGTGAGATGCGCAGTGCGCAATTTCTCGTCGATGGCATAATCCGTATTTGCAACCAGTTTCTCGACCATCTTGGCGTAGTCGTAGTATTTGTGCGTCGCTTCCGTATCGGGGGCGGAAATGATGTGCGGCGTGCGGGCTTCGTCGATCAAAACCGAGTCCACTTCGTCCACGACGGCGTAATGGAACTCCCGCTGGACGAGCTGGGAACTGTCCGCAACCATGTTGTCCCGGAGATAGTCGAATCCGAACTCGCTGTTGATGCCGTAGGTGACGTCGGCAAGGTACGCTTCTTTCCGGGAAATCGGCTTGAGATGACGGAGTCTGAAATCCCCCGCGGATTCGTCGATGAAGTCAGGATCGAACAGATAGGATTTATCGCTGATGATGGCGCTCACGGATAGCCCGAGCATGTGGAAAATCGGCCCCATCCATCCGGCATCGCGCCGGGCAAGGTAATCGTTGACGGTAACCAGATGCACGCCCTGTCCGGACAATGCATTCAGGTAGAGAGCGGGGATGGCCGAGAGGGTCTTGCCTTCTCCCGTTTTCTGTTCGGCGATCCGACCCAGATGGAGAGCGGCCGCTGCGATCAGCTGGACGTCGTAGTGTCGCTCGCCGTTGACTCTTCGGGACGCTTCGCGAACGAGTGCGAATGCTTCGGGCAAGAGATCGTCCAGGAGTGCGCCTTTGGAGAGACGGGTCTTCAGTTCTGCGGTTTTGGCTGCAAACTCCCCGTCCTTGAGCCCTTTAACCGTGTCTTCCTTGCGGTTCACCTCTTCGACCAGTTTTCGGATCCGTGCGACTTCCTTTTCGTTGCTGTCCAGCAGTTTTCCCAAAAATCCTAGCATGGGACTCATAATACCACAGAATCAGCCTCAAATGCACAGGAAGAAGAAGCGGTTATTCTCGATTTCGCAGTACCGCGTTGTGGGAACCAACTCCTGCAGCATGGTCAGAAGTTTGTCTGCTTTCTGTTTGTATTCCAGTTCCCGGAGATAGTTGAGGACGATGCATCCGCCCGGAACGACGCAGCCCATGAGATCCTTCCAGAATTCCGGATCCTCCACGAACGCGGGGATCGTAAATCCCGAAAACACATCCACGACCGCAAGATCAACGCGACTCGGGCGTGCGGCGACGTAGGAACGCGCATCGCCCTCCAGAATCCTGCATGAGGGAATGCGGCCCACATGGAAATAGCGTTTGGCGATATCGATCATGATGGGATCGATTTCCACACAGGTAATCCGAATGCCGGGTGACAGCGCGCCAAGCATCGGCAGTACCGTCCCGCCGCCCAATCCCAGGACCAGTGCAGTCTTTGGTTTGAGGAGGTCGATATGGAATTGCCGGAACGCGCACTTCCACAACGTATCTATGGATGTACCCGATTGGGGAGATCCGTTCACCAGAAGTTTCAATTTCCCCATGTGTTCGTTCACGCGGATGTGGGTGTTGTATGGGGACGACGTGACCAGAAGGGTCCGGGGAAACAGATACGATCGGAGTGACATGGTCTTACCTGCTGATACGCTCTTTGCCGACAAACGGCACCAGGACTTTGGGAACCCGGATGGAACCGTCGGCTTCCTGGTAGTTCTCCAGGATCGGGATGATGATCCGGGGACTGGCGATTGCCGTGTTGTTGAGCGTATGGCAGAAGACCGTTTTCCCATCCTTGGTCTTGTAGCGGATTTTCAGGCGCCTCGCCTGGAATTCACCCATGTAGGAATCCGACATGGTTTCCCCGTATTCGTTGCGTCCGGGCATCCAGGTTTCGATATCGTACTTCTTAACCTGCGGCTCGCCCATATCCCCCGTACACATGAGGAGTACGCGGTAGGGGAGTTCCAGATCCTGCAAAATAGACTCGGCATTTGCCAACAGCTCCTCCAGAATGTTCAAAGATGCTTCCTCGTCGTTCCGGGCAATCACGACCTGCTCGATCTTGTTGAACTGGTGCAGGCGGTACAAGCCTTTCGTATCCTTCCCGTAGCTTCCCGCTTCACGGCGGAAACATGGAGAGAATGCGACGAACTTCTTGGGCAGCTCCTCTTCCTT
>CAYTIP010000072.1:3603-4697 GCA_964437805.1 uncultured Gammaproteobacteria bacterium
ATCGGCACTTCTGCGGTTCCAGCCAGATACATGTCGTCCTTTTCCAGATGGTAGACCTCTTCCCTGCCCCAGGGGAACTGACCGTTGCCAAACAGCGTGAAGTCCCGCACGAGGGATGGCGCTGTCATCGGGGTAAATCCCCGGGCGATGAGTTTGGAAAACGCGTAACTCAAAATGGCAAATTCCAGCTGTGCGGCCGCGTTCTTGAGGAAGTAGCCGCGGAATCCCGCGACTTTCGACCCCCGTTCGAAGTCGACCAGATCCAGATCCTTTGCAAGCTGGATATGGTCCTTCACCGGGAAATCAAATGTTCTGGGCGTCCCCCATTTGCGGATCTCCACGTTACCCGTGCTGTCCTTGCCGACGGGAACGCTCGCATGGGGAACATTGGGGATGGTAAGGAGAATGCCCTGGAGCTTCCCTTCTACCTCGCTGAGCTCGGTTTCCAGTTTTTTGAGGCCTTCCTTTGCCTCGCGCGCGGCCTTCCGTTCTTCTTCGGTGTCCAGACGTCCGGTTTTGTTGCGCGCCATGCGCAGGGTTTCGATTTTCGTGATGAGTTCGCGGCGTTTGACGTCCGAAGCCAGAAGTTCATCCCAGGCCACTTCGCGGTTCTTGTTTATCGCGGCCTGTTTGCAGAGGTCAAGATTATCCCGGATAAAGGCGATATCCACCATATCATTGGGCAATGAACGGTTTGAGCCGTTCGAGAGCTGTTCTCCTGTGATTATACGCTGTGTTCTCTTCCTCGGTCAATTCATCGTGGTTGTAGTATTTGCCGATTTCCGGAAGATACAGAAGACTGCGGTAGGGAAACCCTTCCCTGCGGTAGGTTGACGGCTGGGGAGCAATGATCCCCCGGATCACGCCTTCGCTCGTACGCGCCAATCCGTCCGCGTCCACGTAGGCTAGGACCAGTCGGAGCTGGGCTCCCCGCTTCTCATAGGGAACATCCTTGAGTTTCAAAATCGTATAGTCGATGAGTTCCGCGTCCGTATCCTCGCGGTCCTTGTGGATCCACCGGTGCGAATGGACGCCGGGCTCCCCGCCCAGGGCATCGATTTCCAGTCCGCCGTCATCGGCAAGCGTCGGCAGGC
>CAYTIP010000073.1:0-4636 GCA_964437805.1 uncultured Gammaproteobacteria bacterium
ACGACCGACCCGGCCCGCGCACAGTCGTTGGCGGCCGTATTGGGATCGACCAACCGGGAACGGCAAACCTTGACGACGGATATGCTCCTTCATGCCAAGTCACTGCTGTCCGGAAGGACAACGGCGGTCTCGGACCATCCGATACTGATTCTTTCGCATGATTCCTATGACCAGGGAATCATCGGCCTGGTTGCCGGTAAACTCACGGAGGAGCATTACCGGCCGACGATCGTCATGGCAGTGGGAGAATCCGTTGCCAAGGGATCGGCACGGTCGATTCCCGGATTCAATATCGTGGAGGCAATCCGTTCATGTTCGGATCTGCTGATCGATGTCGGAGGTCATCCGGCAGCCGCCGGATTTACGATCCGTACCGACCGGATCGAAGCATTCACGGAGAGGATGGAAACCATCGCCCGCACGACACTCACGGATGCACTTCTCACCCGCACGCGTTGGGTGGATCTGGAAATTCCCATAACACTCGTGAACCGTGAACTCTATGACATGCTCCAGCCGTTTGCACCGTTTGGGATGGGTAATGCGGAACCCGTATTTGCCTCGGCGCATGTCACAGTCCGGGACGCGCGGATCATCGGGAAGGATGCCAAACATCTGAAACTGAAATGCATGAGCGGGAATACGACACTTGACTGCGTTGCCTTTAATCAGGCTGCAGCAATCGGCCTGTGTACGGGTGGAAATCCCGTTGATCTGGTCTACACCGTTGATCTGAATGTGTGGAATGGAAACGAATCCCTCCAGTTGGCAGTGAAGTCCATTACCTGAGGTCCCGGCGGTTCTGGGTCCATTCCTGCTTGCGGAAGGCATCCGTGAGTTCTTCGGTCGTGAAGCCGTCGTAGTAGGAAATCGGAACATCCCCGCCGTACAGGGAAAATTCCTCTGTCCCGTCCCGTGTCACCCGTCTGATGATGGTTTCCTGCTGGCCGGGGACATGGGTTACTTCCTCGAACGTATAGTACAGGACGTTGGATTCAAACAGCCCCGGCGACGGATCGCCGAAGAGTTTTCTGAGTTCCTGGTGCGTAGGTTTTGGCTCCAGGTTTTCTGGAGAGAACCCCAGGAGTTTCTTGAATCGTGACAGTTCTTTGTTTGGCATAAAAAAACCTCCTTTGTTGGAGGAGGTTGTTGGTGAACTATGGTCTGTTCTGCTTACCCAACAACCACCCTTCCTTTGCGGAGGCAAATGGCGATGACATGATACATGGACGTGCTGTTCCGGTACTGCATATTTGACGAAAAAATCCGCGGCATTCCGTGGATCTATCTTTTATATCAAACGCTATCTATTCTTGTCAACAGGAAAAAAGGAACGTACAATGATACCTGCGATGAAGAAAGGACATACGTTTTTCCAGTACGGCCGGAAAAAGCGGCCGTTTTTGGCTGTTCCGGTATTTCTCCTGGCATTGTCGGTTCCGCTGATTGCGGGTGCAATCCTGTTCCTCCCGAAAGCGCAGCAGGTCAGGGAACGGGGAGTGAGAGAAATCCCAACCCCTACGATGCCGATTCCCTCACCGGCTCCCTATCCGGTCAATACGACCGGTGTGTATCCATCGGATGAGATAACCGCCGCAGGCGTCGTCATTGTGGATGTGGATTCGCATGTGTATCTGTTTGAGCGCAACGCGTCGATGCGCCTCTCTCCCGCTTCTACTACAAAGCTTCTTACGGCACTGGTTGCGCTCGATGTGTACAAGCTGGACGATGTTATCCAGGTGGCATCTGCTTCAACCGGTGGACAGGTCATGGGATTGGTCAACGGCGAGCGGATAACCGTCGAGAACCTCCTGTACGGCGCACTCATCCATTCGGGTAACGATGCGGCGTGGACACTTGCCCAGGGCTATCCCGACGGGCCGGAAGCATTTGTCCGCCGCATGAATGAGAAGGCGAAGGCACTCCACATGAACGACAGCAATTTCACCAATCCCATGGGATTTGACGGCGCTGAACACAAGGTGACACCCAGGGATCTGGCGATCCTTTCGATTGCCGCGATCAAACATCCGGTAATAGCAAAAATGGTAGCCATTCCCCAGATAACCGTGTCCGACGTGAACCATACGCTGTTCCATAAATTGGCAAACGTGAATCAGCTGCTGGGGAAAATTCCCGGAGTCGGCGGCATCAAGACCGGGTGGACGGAAGAGGCAGGGGAGAATCTCATCACCTACGTCGAGCGCAATAACCGGAAGGTCATTCTGGTTGTCCTGCACAGCAAAGACCGCTTCGGGGATACGACCAAACTCATCGACTGGGTATTTTCCTCCTACCGCTGGGAAGACCAGGCACCGGAAACGAAGAACTGAACTGCTATTCGGTCCAGGGCGGTGCAACCGCAGGCACATACGCCATAAACCCGTTGTCCCCTTCGAAGACGAAGATCGGCTGGAGATAGGTTTGGGCATCCAGCGAATCGTAATACCCCAGGTAGATTTTCCGGATGACGACTTCCGTACTGTTGCCTTTGGGGTACCGTGCGATATATCCGGCGCCGCTTTGCAGTTCCGTCCAGGCCTGCGTACTGGTTTTGAGATCATAGGTGGCGGTCGTCGCACGGTCGATCGGCCAGTAGTTGTACGTGAATTCAAGAACCCGTTTCTTTCCCGTCTTGGATCCTGAATAGATGAAGGTGACGGGTCCCTGGTCCGGGTTCGGGTAGAAAATGGACGTATTGGCGATGGGACCGCGGAACAGTTCGATGCGTACTGCATCCGCCTGGGAATGGCTGGTCGTGGGAATCAGCGTATCCTGCGCGTATTTGAGGAACTGGATGGTATTGGACCCTTCCGCAATGTCGTCGGGGTACAGTTGGAATGTCTGCAGAATCCCCTGGGATTCGCTGAGGGCGGTTTGCGGCAGCGGGACATCCCGTTCGGTAAACAGCGACGGATCCTGGGGGTAGGCATATTTCAGGGTGAAGTTCTTGGAAACGATATCGTACTGGAGCGTCCGCAGACGTTCCTGCGGATCGGTGAAGAGATACAGGTATTTGGTTACCTGCGCAGGTTCATCAATGAATTCCAGCTGTTTTGCGAATTCCTTCGCATTGGTAAGTCCCAGGAGATTTGCCGGTGTTTTCGGCATGAAAAAGACCAGGGCCGATTCGGATGCGGGTGGGACATATCCTTCGATGGTTTCCAGCCGGTACTGGAACTCCGCCGATGCCGTAGCTTCCGGGAATTTGATTGCCGCAAGTTTGCCGAAGGCGTGGTTGGACGGTGTGGGCGGCGGAGGGAACAGGGCAAGCCAGACGGCAAGGAAAATTCCCCAGCTCAGCCGGACGATGATGTAGGCAATGACGCCGAGAATACCCCAGTTAATGGCACGCCGCGTATAGAATGCGGTCACCGTCAGTGATCCCATATGAATCAAGTATACAGTATTTCGGAAGCGGAATGGTTCGTGATATTATAAGGCCGTATGCAAGCGATACGGACGCGGATTGCGCCATCACCCACCGGACAGGACCTGCACATCGGCAATGCCTACACGGCATATATTAACTATCTTGTGGCCAAAAAACAGGGCGGCCAATTCATCATCCGTATCGAGGATACGGATCGCACCCGTCTGGTTGAAGGATCCGAAGCCCGCATTCTCGGTTCGCTTTCCTGGCTATCCATTCCCCACGATGAAGGCCCGGATATCGGCGGACCGTTTGCGCCATACCGCCAATCCGAACGGTTATCCCTCTACAAATCCCACGCCCAAGACTTGGTAGCCAAAGGGCATGCCTATTATTGCTTCTGCACGCCCGACCGGCTCTTGGAAATGCGGAAATCCCAGGAAGAGCGCCACGAGGCTCCTATGTACGACGGACTCTGTAAGCATTTGTCCGCAGATGAGGTCAACAAACGGTTGGCAGCCGGAGAATCCCATGTGATCCGGTTGAATGTTCCCGATGAAGGCGTTACGGCGTTCCACGACATTATCCGGGGCGATATCTCCTTTGAGAATCGTCTGATCGATGACCAGGTGCTCCTCAAGTCTGACGGATTCCCCACATATCATCTGGGCGTGGTCGTGGACGACCACATCATGGGAATCACCCATGTCATCCGGGGTGAGGAATGGATCCCCTCGACGCCAAAGCATATTCTCCTGTACGGGTTTTTCGGATGGGAACTGCCGCAATACGCGCACCTTTCGGTTCTTCGGAATCCCGACAAAAGCAAGCTGAGCAAGCGGAAGAATCCGGTATGGACCGCGGACTACCGGATGAAGGGGTACCTGCCGGAAGCGCTGAAAAACTATTTCTCCCTGATGGCATGGTCCCATCCCACAGGGAAGGAACTCTTTTCCCAGGAAGAAATGATGCAGGTATTCGATCTTTCCGACATCCAGACGACGGCACCGGTGTTTGACCAGGAAAAACTGCGCTGGATGAACGGGGAATACCTGCGGCAGAAATCCGATGCACAGCTCATGGATCTCATTTTTGGTTTTGATGAGAGTATCCCGCGTGATGCAAAGCTCCTGGGGAAAATACTGCCCTTGGTCAGGGACCGGATGAAGATCCTTTCGGAATTCTGGTCGCTTGCCAAATTCTACTACGAAGCTCCGGAGACGTTTGAATTGGCAATCGACCCTGTTGTCCTCAAACCCGCCT
>CAYTIP010000074.1:0-4623 GCA_964437805.1 uncultured Gammaproteobacteria bacterium
GTCATGAACGGCAACCAGGAGGTTATCGACTTCCGCATTGATAACGAAACCAACGAGCAGGCAAAGCGTGCACTCACCAACGTCATCAAACAGTCCCAGCAGGCGGCTGCAGGGAAGCTTGCCGACATCAGCAAGGGAATGGGGATGTAACCGGTCTGAAACGGAGACGTACTATGACATCCATTATCCATCTTATCGCCGACTATGGTGTCGGTGATCCTGCATTTGCGGAAGTCATGCAGAAACTCTACTGCCTGAATCCACAAATCCGTATCATACCGACCAGTGTCGATAAGTTTTCAACGCTGGCAACCGGCTTCTGGACCCATCAGTTCGCGGTCGTCAACCCCATGCCCGATATGATGATCTATACGAACACGGCACCCAGGAAAGACAAGAAAGAAAAGCGGGTGAAGAATGAAGGCGAAGGATTGGTAGCCGCAACACTGATAAACGGTGTGAATGTTGTGGGCGTGAACGCCGGATACTGCTTTTCGTTCATCAAGCCACTTATCAAATCACTGACGGTCGTGAATGTCGCAAACAGCGGTTCCCAGTTCAGAAGCAGGGATTTCTACCCCGAAGCGGTTGTGGGAATTATGCAGAAAGACGCGGCGTTTACCGGTGCCAGACTTGATCCGGCAACCCTTCCGGACGCGCCGGCAAACCGCATCGCATGGATCGACGGGTATGGAAACCTCAAGACGTCGACCCGGTCTTCCACGGTCACGTTCGAACCGGGACAGCCAGTCCTTATAGAACTCAACGGTATGAAACGGACGGCTTTTTTTACCGACGGGACCTTTTCCGTTCGGGAAGGCGAACTGGCATTCGCGCCGGGATCATCGGGAGGGGAGGATAAATTCATGGAAATTTTCCTCAGGGGATTGTCGTCATGGATCGAATTCGGCAAGCCCGAACCGGAAGCGGAATTTTCGGTCCGTGCGCTATAATCCGGCCGGCCCGATGCGGATAGAACCCATTGATCGTCTACGATCATGAATATATATTTAACCGGTTCAGTCGGATATGACTTCATTATGGATTTCCCCGGCCGGTTTGCGGACCGGATTCTTCCCGAAGCGCTTCATACGCTCTCCCTCAGTTTCCTTGTGGATACGCTTACCCGCCAATTCGGGGGAACGGCCGGAAATCTCGCCTATACGCTGACGCTTCTTGGCGAACAACCGGTGATCGTCGCTCCCATCGGAAAGGACGGGAAGGATTA
This sequence comes from uncultured Gammaproteobacteria bacterium, assembly GCA_964437805.1. Taxonomy (GTDB): domain Bacteria; phylum Patescibacteriota; class Microgenomatia; order UBA10105; family UBA927; genus UBA10108. The sequence continues at coordinate 1,229 of CAYTIP010000074.1, forward strand.
TCTCCAGTTTCTCAAACGCAACCATATCCAAACCGCCGGCATCAGGGTCTATGACGACGAAAAAACAAGCTCGTACTTCGGTATCACGGACCGTGACGATAACCAAATCGGTTCTTTTTATGTGGGAGCCATGAAGCGCGCGGGAGAACTTTCCTTGGGCGACGCCTGTCCGGACCCTGCCAATTCCCTTGCCGTATTAGGACCAATCGATCCGGGCGCAATGGTCAGGTTTGCTGCGGAATGCAGGGAGCTTGGCCTTCCATACCTGTACGACCCGGCGTTCCAGATCGCAAGTCTTGAGCCGCAGGCATTGCGGGACGCGATCGTTTCCTGCCGGATTCTCATCGGCAACGATTACGAAATCATGCTGATCGAAAAGCAGTTGGGGTTGACCCATGCCCAACTGTTGGATATTGCAGGATACGTTGTTACGACTCTGGGCGCTAAAGGATCCCGCATCGAGACAAATGGTGCGGTATACAGCGTGGAACCCGCTCCCGTCGCAAATGCATCGGATCCGACCGGTGCCGGAGACGCCTACCGGGGAGGATTTCTTGCCGGATATGTCCGGGGTCTGGATCCGCTGACCTGCGGGCGCATGGGATCCATCGCAGCCGCCTATACGGTTGAGCGAAGCGGAACGATGACACACCGGTATACAAGAAGCCAGTTCATGAAACGGTACCGGGATGCCTACCGGATACCGTTCGTATTAACACCTGTCCAGTCCGAAAAGAAGGGAGCAGTATGACCACAAAACGTCCGTACGATATCAAGGATATCGGATTGTCCAAACAGGGAAATCTCAGAATCGAGTGGGCCGGAAGCGCCATGCCCGTCCTTGCGACCATCAAGGAGCGCTTTGCCAAGGAAAAGACCCTGAAGGGAATTCGCCTGGCGGCGTGCCTTCACGTCACTGCGGAAACCGCAAATCTGCTTATCGCCCTGAAGGCGGGAGGTGCGTCGGTCGTAGTGTGCGCGAGCAACCCGTTGTCCACGCAGGACGATGTTGCCGCATCCTTGGTAAAGGACCATGGTATTCCCGTGTATGCCGTGAAAGGCGAAGATACCAAACGGTATTACGCACACCTCAACGCTGCTCTGGATACGCATCCGCATATCACGATGGACGACGGAGCCGATCTCGTATCGCTTCTCCACAAGGAACGCAGCAAACAACTCCCTGAGCTTCTGGGATCCAGCGAAGAAACGACGACCGGAATTATCCGCCTCAAGGCCATGGAAAAGGATAAGGCACTGAAAATTCCGGTGTTTGCCGTCAACGACAGCGATACCAAGCATATGTTCGATAACCGCTACGGCACCGGACAGTCCACGCTGGACGGCATCATGCGTTCAACGAATATGCTTCTTGCCGGGAAAACGGTTGTTGTCTGCGGATACGGATGGTGCGGCCGGGGGCTTGCATCACGGGCACGCGGAATGGGCAGCCATGTCATTGTGACGGAAGTCGATCCGATCAAGGCACTGGAAGCGGTCATGGACGGTTTTACGGTCATGCGGATCCGGGACGCGGCCAGGAAAGGCGATATATTCGTCACCGTGACCGGAGACAAGCACGTCATCTCCCTTTCCGACATAGAAGCGATGAAGGATGGAGCGGTGATCGCCAATTCCGGGCATTTCAATGTGGAGATCGATCTGGAGTCGTTGGCCAGGAAATCTGTATCCGTGCGCACGGTGCGTCCATTCGTCCAGGAATACAAACTTAAGGACAACACCCGTCGGTTTGTACTGGGAGAGGGACGCCTCATCAATCTGGCTGCGGCAGAAGGGCATCCAGCCGAGGTTATGGATATGTCGTTTGCCAACCAGGCACTCGCGGCGGAATTTTTCGTGAAGCACAAAGGGAAACTGGAACCGAAAGTCTATACGATTTCCCCGGCAATGGATAAGGAAATCGCACGGCTCAAGCTCGGAGCAATGGGCGTGACCTTTGACCGGCTTTCCAAAGAGCAGGAAGCATATCTGGGCAGTTGGCAGGAAGGAACATAAGGAAAGGAGCATCTATGAACGGATTTGAACAACAGGAACCGACAGGCGAAAAGCCCAGAATCGGGGAGCAACTGCGTGAAGCATGGCAGGAAGTCCAGCAAAGCTGGCTTGCATTACCCGGCGGATCGATTCTCCAGGCCGCCGACGTTCTGTCGCGCGCGATCAGGAACCGTCTGGACGGGAATCCACCTCCTACGGACGGCAGTGCTCCGGGAGGCGTCCAATGAAACCGGTCGGCGTTTCCGATAGGTTGGGAGCCATGCCTGCCTCGCCGATCAGGAAGCTTGTTCCGTATGCCCAGAAAGCCAAGGCGGAGGGGGTGAAGGTGTATCACCTCAATATCGGCGATCCGGATATCAAAACGCCGGAGGTGATGCTGGACGTACTGCATACCTGGAACGAGAATCCCATAGGGTATGATTTGTCCCAGGGGAATACTGCGTTCATCGATGCGCTGGTCGGCTATTACCGGACATTGGGGTTCGGGTTTGTGGAACCAACCCATATCCAGGTCACCACCGGAGGGTCTGAGGCTATCAGCATGGCGCTTTTCAGCGTATGCAATCCCGGGGATGAAGTGATCGTATTCGAGCCGTTTTACGCCAACTACAATTCATACGCGCTGGTCAACGGTGTTACCCTGATTCCTGTGGGAACGGATCTGTCCGATGGATTTCATCTGCCTTCCAGAAAACAGATCGAGGCCAAAATCACCAAACGTACGAAGGCAATGCTCATCTGCACACCCGGGAATCCGACGGGTACGGTGTACACCCGGGAGGAAATGGAACTGTTGGTATCGCTGGCGTCGGATCACGGTTTATTTTTATTGTCGGACGAAGTGTATCGGGAATTTGCATACGACGGAAAACAGCAGGTGTCCCTGCTTTCCTTCATGGAGCGTATTCCAGATCGGGCAATCGTCCTGGATTCACTGTCCAAACGATATTCGTTATGCGGAGCCCGCCTGGGCTGCATCGTGTCCCGAAACGAATCCGTCCTGTCGGGAGTGTTGAAGATTGCCCAGGGGAGATTGAGCAGTGGCAGAATCGATCAGGTAATGGCAAGCAGACTGACGGACGTACCTGATTCCTATACGCAGGCAGTGCGCCGCGAATACGAAAATCGGAGGGACGTTCTGTTCGCGGAATTGGGCAAGATTCAGGGAGTAACGCTTCCCCCAAAGCCCGAAGGTGCGTTTTATGCAATCGTGGGATTGCCGGTTGCGGATGCGGAAGCGTTCTGTATTTACCTGCTGACGACGTTCCGCGACAGGAATGAAACCGTCATGCTTGCACCGGCATCGGGATTCTATTCAACGCCCGGCCGTGGCAAACAGGAGGTCCGGATTGCCTACGTTCTCAATGCGGATACCATCC
>CAYTIP010000075.1:0-4617 GCA_964437805.1 uncultured Gammaproteobacteria bacterium
GGTGTACCCTATATCACCAATCCCTTTACCGGGGGGACCATTTCGCTGACGTTTGCAACGATTCCCATGTTCGGACAACAGATTGTATTGGGAGCGGACATTGTGGCATTCCTGTGGATTATGTGGACCATGAACATCATCGGGTGGTCTTCCGGCGTGGACGGGCAGATGCCCGGATTCGTCGCGATTTCCGCGTTCGTCCTGGGCATCCTGTCTCTCAGATTCAGCGTCGCCGACCCGTCACAGATCCCGGTTACCCTCCTTGCATTCGTCGTCGCCGGAGCATTTTCCGGATTTATCCCATGGAATTTCTATCCGCAGAAACTCATGCCCGGATACGGAGGGAAAACGCTGGCGGGTTTCTTTCTTGCGCTTCTGGGAATCCTGTCCTATGCGAAACTCGGAACCGCACTGCTGGTTCTGGGCATTCCCATGATCGACGCCATCTATACGCTCATCCGTCGGTTCGTCAGGGCTTCCTCTCCGGTACGGGCAGACCGGGGACATCTGCACCATAAGCTTCTGGAAATGGGCTGGGGTAGACGCCGGATTGCCTTGTTTTACTGGGGGGTGTCCGCTATACTGGGAGTGGTTGCCCTGACAGTGAAAAGCCAACAGAAACTGTTTGCTTTTCTGCTGTTTAGTGTCATCATCGGAGGCTTTCTCTTATGGGTAAACTTCTTTTCGCACTTCTCAAAACATCAAGACCGAGACAGTGGCTGAAGAACGTTGCCGTCGGTACTACCATTCTCTTCACGGGCCAGCTTCTCAACGGCAGGGCATTCAGTCAAACCGCGTGGGCATTCATTGCATTCTGTCTTTTCTCCTCATCGTCCTATTTCATTAACGATATTCTGGATATCAAGCGCGACCGGAAACATCCGTTCAAGAAATTCCGCCCGATTGCCAGTGGCACCGTACCCGTACCGCTTGCCTGGGTGACCGCACTCCTGCTCCTCACCCTGGGTATGCTTATCAGCATATCGCTGGGCCGGTCATTCCTCATACTGGCAATATTCTTCATGCTCCTCCAGTATTCATATTCGTTCTTCCTCAAACATACCAGCATCATCGATATCCTTACCATCACGACTGCCTACTTCGTCCGTGTGTACGCGGGTGAAATGGCAACCGGGTACCATATCTCCATCTGGCTGGCGCTTGCCGCCCTCTCACTTGCACTTTTTCTGGCGGTCGGAAAACGCCGGGCAGAACTCACGCTTATCCAGGGATATCAGGGCGTCCTTCCCAAGGATACCCGGGAAACCCTGTCCGGATACTCGGAAAAACTCCTGGATACGTTTACTGCGATGTTTGCCACATCGACATTCATCACCTATTCCTATTACACATTTTTGGAAAAACCCCTGAACCGCGGATTTTTCTTCCATGGATACAACGAATTTGCCCAGGAGCTCCCGGACCGCAAATGGATGATGGCAACCATCCCGTTCGTTCTGTTTGGCATCATGCGGTATATGCAGCTCATCTATGAAGGGAAAGGTGAATCTCCGGAGAAAGTCCTTACGTCGGATCTCCCGCTTCTCACCACGGTCATCCTCTGGGGTACCGGGGTGTTTCTCCTGGTTTATGGAATCGGCGGTTGACCTGTCTCTGTAACTCTGGGTTACTCGACTTTCTGTGCGTATTGCGAAGCTATCCAACCGCTTGAAGTCGAACCGATCTGAATCTTAAACCACTCTTCCTTTGATTCCAGGATGGTATATTTTTCTCCGGGCTTGATGCGGGTGAGTTCTGCCGAACCCGTGGATGCATCCGAGCGGACGCGGAGGAATCCGGTCGGCGTATCCTTGATCAGCGCGTAGGGTTTTTTCGGATCTGCTGCTGTCGATTTGGTCGGAGTCGGCTTCACCGATCCGGTGGGAGTGACGGACGGAGTTCCTGCCGCAGTACCGGGAGTTGCCGACGGCGAAGCGGTCTGCTCCGTACTCACCGATGCTCCACCCGGGGCAAGGGCAAGTTTCACCGACGCGATAAGCCGGTATCCGGCATTCAGTTTGATTTTTATGGTTCTGCTCACAAATCCCCGCGACACGACAGACAGTGTATGATCCCCGGGAGTGAGATCCGAAAGGATAATCGGCGAAACGCCTTTGGGTTCATCGTCCAGCAGGATATTCGCTCCGTCCGGTGTAGTTACCACCGACAGTTCGGATTGCTTGCCGGTCATTTTTTCCAGCCACAACACGAAAGAAGAAGTTGTCAGCTCGGAATCGGAAAGCAGCACGTCCACGAATGTCAGGGTATTGGGAGAGATTTTTATCTTTTCCTGAAACCCGGCGTTTACGCCGATGCCTTCTTCCGGCGTAATCTTCATCGTATACTCACCGGCATTGATCTTGTAGGTTGTCTTCCCGATCGGCGTTCTTCCGATATGCTTATCATCCAGAAATACGCTTGCCGCCGGTTGGCTTTCCACTTTCAATTCGCCTTGTTTGGGTGTCCGGGAACGGATTACGGTGATAACGATTCCTGCGATAATGAAGAGAATGACGATGCCGATGAGGAATCCGATCTTTTGCTTCATGATGGCCTGATATTAGCACATTGGTGCAATGCACCGCAATGTTTCCCACCTCGCCAACATTCTGTTTCCAAAGAAAAAACCCCGCTATCCAGCGGGGTTTTTTCTTTTATCTACTTGGTTAATCTTTAATAATCCATGCCACCCATGCCTCCCATACCGGGCATACCGCCGGCACCGGGTGCTCCACCTGCCGGAGCCTTCTCGGGCAAATCCGTCACCAGGGCTTCTGTCGTCAGCACCATCATGCCTACGGATGCGGCATTTTGCACTGCACTCCGGGTAACTTTCGCAGGATCCAGAATTCCTGCATTGAGCATGGAACCGAATTCCAGCGTCATTGCGTTAAACCCGTAATCGGCAACCTTGCTGTCTTCGACGGTTTTAAGTACCCATCCGTCGTCTACACCGGAATTCTTGGCGATCCATCGGACCGGCTCCCCAAGGGATTTATACAGGATATCCAATCCGGTCTTTTCATCTTCACTGGCAACCGTATCCTTCAGCTTGAGAAGAACGGTTCTTGCCCGAAGAAGTGTCACGCCGCCGCCGGGGACAATCCCTTCCTCAAGTGCAGCCTTTGTCGCTGCAACGGCGTCATTGACGCGTTCCTTCTTATCCTTCAGTTCTACTTCCGTTGCTGCACCGACATTAATGACTGCCACGCCGCCGGACAGCTTTGCCAGCCGCTCCTGGAGTTTCTCCCGGTCGAAGTCACTGGTCGTATCGCTGATCTCGCGCTTCAGCTGGGAAACGCGTGCATCCAGTGCCGACTTCTCACCCTTGCCGCCGATAATCCGGCAGTTCTCCTTGTCGGCCCAGACTTTCTCGGCGCGTCCGCAGTCCTCGACAGTGACGTTGTCCAACTTACGGCCGGTATCCTCCGAGATGACCGTTCCTCCGGTAAGTGTCGCGATATCCTCAAGCATCGCCTTGCGTCTGTCGCCGAATCCCGGTGCCTTCACCGCCAATACGTTGAAGATACCGCGCAGCTTATTGACGACGAGCGTCGCGAGTGCCTCGGCATCGATATCGTCTGCGATAATCACGAGATTCTTGGAGACCTTGATGAACTTCTCCAGGAAGGGCAACAGATCGGAAATCGCGGATATCTTTTTGTCCGTGATCAGGATATACGCGTCCGAAATCTCCGCTTCCATCTTATCGGGCTGGGTGACGAAATACGCGCTTGCGTATCCCTTGTCGAATTCCATGCCTTCGACGTGCTTGATTTCCAATCCCAGTCCTTTTCCTTCTTCGACCGTCACCACTCCGTCTTTGCCGACCAGATGCAATGCTTCGGCAATTTTTTTGCCGATCTGCTCGTCCTGGGCGGAAATCGTGGCGACCTTCTCGATATCCTGATCCTTAATCGTCTTACTCATCTTTTTGATCTCTTCGACCACCGCTTTCACGCCCTTCTCCATGCCGACCTTCAGAATCATGGGGTTTGCGCCTGCCGTGACATTCTTGAATCCGAGATTGATGATGGATTGGGCAAGGAGGGTCGCAGTCGTGGTTCCGTCACCGGCAACATCGTTGGTTTTGCTTGCCGCTTCCTTTACCAGTTGTGCACCCATGTTCTCAAACGCATCCTCAAGTTCGATTTCCTTGGCAACGGTTACTCCGTCGTGGATGACGTTGGGTCCACCCCATTTTTTATCGATGGCGACATTCCGGCCTTTCGGGCCAAGTGTCGTCACTACGGCTTTTGCAAGGACATTGACGCCCTTCACGAGAGAGCTTCTCGCATCGTCGGAAAATTTAATTTGTTTTGCCATAAGATACCTCCTCTGTATTTGATACGGTTATTTCACGATTGCCAAAATATCCTTTTGTTCTACGATCATCCATTCCTGACCCTCGACTTTGATGTCCCGACCGCCCCATTTCTTGTACATGACCCGGTCGCCGACTTTCACGACCATCGGTACGATGGTACCTTTATCATTGGTTGTGCCGGGACCCACTCCCACAACTTCACCCATCTGGGGTTTTTCCTTGGCCGAATCCGGGGCTACGACAGCTACTACGCCGGCCACGACCTCGCCCAGGATGAGCTGGTCGCCGCC
>CAYTIP010000076.1:0-4589 GCA_964437805.1 uncultured Gammaproteobacteria bacterium
CAGGGTGAACTTATCAGAAGAGTTCCGTGGTTGACGGGTGCAATCCGCCACAGCTCTTCCGTGATAAACGGCAGGAACGGATGAAGGAGGGCTAGGATCGTATCGAAGCTTGTTGTGAGCGCCCCGAGAGAAACAGTTCCTTTCTTGTGTTCCTCGATGTACCGGTCGCAGAATTCATGCCAGAAAAATGCATACGCCCGTTCGGCCGCCTGGCCGATACGCAGCGTATCCAGGTCCGCGGTAATTTCCTTGGTGGCTGTGCGGGTTTTCTCCATCAGTTCGTCGTCCAGCGTTCCCGCAGGTTTGTTTGTCTCCTGATCCTGGCTATAGAGATAGCGGGCTGCATTCCACAGTTTATTCGTGAGATTCCGCATGCCGCGGATCGTGTTTTCGCCGACTGCCTTGTCCTGACCGGGAGTTGAGCTCATGACCAGGGCCATGCGCACTGCGTCCGCGCCGTAGCGATCTACCATGGACAGCGGATTGATGACGTTGCCTTTGCTTTTGCTCATCTTCTGGCCCTTTTCATCCCGCACCAGGCCGTGGAGATAGATATCTGTGAACGGGACGCGTTTTGCGTCGTCCGTTTGTGTGCGCGTGAGGTACATCCCCAACAGGAGCATGCGGAGAACCCAGATGGGGAGAATGTCGTATCCTGTTTCCATGACGCTGGTAGGATAGAAGTAATCGAAATCTCCAGGTTTATTTGTCTTGAGGGTAGCAACCGGCCACTGCCCGGAGGAAAACCAGGTGTCCAGCGTATCCGTTTCCTGAAGCCACGTTCCTTTTTCAGTCGGCGCCTCAATGGAAATCCGCGTTGCGGATTCCGGGAAATCTGCCGGTACGCTCATCTGCTGGATACCGCCCGTAATATCCGAAAGCGAATATCCCTGTTCCAGAAGTTCTGCGACGGATCCCTGATGGAATACCGTATTTCGGTCGATGAATCCGACGGAAATGCGGTCTTCCTGTCCGTCGACCCGGTACCAGACCGGGATGCGGATGCCCCAAACGATCTGCCTGCTGATATTCCAGTCCTTCAGGTTCGTAAGCCAGTGGGTAAGGATTGCTGCCCGTCCGGATCCGTACACCCGGAATGCACCGCGCTTCATGGCGGCAAGAACCGTTCCGGTCATGTCATAGCGTGCTTTGTCGTTTACCCGGACGAAGAACTGCGTTCTGGGGAGGGGTTCGATTGCCCGTCCGCAGCGGTAGCACACGCCGACGGAATTCGTATACGGTTTGGTGGAGACCAAATCCCCGAGGTCGGCAACGATCCGCTTCCGGGCTTCGTCCACGCCCAATCCTGCATACACACCGGCATTGGCATTCATCTTGCCGTTGAATCCGATTACGGTGTGCTTCCTATAAATATCCGTGAGATCCCATTCCATGCGCTCGGCGACTGCCTCATCATTCCGGTCATGGGAGGGGGTAATTTTGACGGCACCGGTACCGAATTCCATATCCGCCATGGGGTCGGCGATTACCGGGATTTCCCGGTTGACCAGGGGAAGCCGGACGGTCTCGTGCTGTTTCCAGAATGACTGGTAGCGGGGATCATCGGGATTGACGGCTACAGCTACATCCCCGAGCATGGTTTCCGGACGGGTGGTGGCAACGGTGACGAATGTCCCGGGATGCTGCACCGACTCGTACTTGATGAGATAAAGGAGGCCTTGCTGGTCCTTGTGTTCAACCTCCAGATCCGAATAGCTCGTCCCGCATTTCGTGCAGTAGTTGACCAGCCGTTCTTTCCGGTAGATAAGGCCATCCTGATAGAGATCCCGGAATGTCTGCAGGACGAAGGAGACGATTTCCGGGTTGAGGGTAAATTTGAACCTGCTCCAATCTGCGCTTGCTCCGAGTTTCTTCATCTGCGATACGGCGACCCCGGAGTTCTCCTGTACGTAGTCCCAGATCATGGTATAGAGCGTCTTACGGTCATAGTCGAACCGGCTTTTGCCTTCTTTTGCCAGTTTTTTTTCGAATACGAATTGCGTTTCGATGCCCGCGTGGTCGGTACCCGGCAGCCAAAGTGCCGCATCCCCTTTCATACGGTGGTAGCGGATGAGGATATCCTCGATGGCGATGAACATCGCATGCCCGATGTGTAAGGGGTCGTTGGCATTGGGCGGCGGCATGATGATCGTGAACGGCCGTCGGGTTTGATCGATGGTGGGTGTGAATGCGCCGCTTTCCTCCCAGCGGGTGAAGATCGCGTCCTCAACGGATTGCGGATTGTAGTTGGATTCCATACACCGGGTATTGTACCAGTTTTACCCTGAAATGAGGAAATCGGCAGGCCCGTGTGGAGCTTCAGTGGCGCGAAGTGGGACCGCGCCGGTGTTGGCCGAATTGGGAGAACAGTCCACCCGGCCACTCCGCCAGAGTCCAGTGGTGTTCGTCGCGGCTTTCGGAATAATTGGGGGGAGTCAGTCGCCAACTGAACTGGGAATCTTCGCGGTGAAGTTTTTGCAGTGCGCGTTTGAGCGCCATGTACTGTTCCTGTTTGCTTGGCATAGGTTCCGGGAGAGGTACGTGATCCGATTGGAGGATCGCACTAGTATATCAGGGAATCGGCGGGGTAGACAATCGGCAGTTAGAGTTCGCCGAGTTTGACGTTTTCCAGCTTCTGGCCTTTGACGATCTCCAGGTATTTTTCCGTTGTGGAAGAACGCTTGTGTCCCACGAGTTTGGACAGTACCTGGATGGATGTCCCTGCCATGAGGTGATGGGCGATGAATGTATGCCGGAGATCATTCACTTTGGCAGCTTCGATGCCTGCAAGGCGGAAATACCGGTCGATGGCCGTGCGGATGTTCCGGATAAGGAGGGGATTACCGGTTTTGGTGATGAACAGGGCATTGCTTTTCCCGTTTTCGTTGCGCTGCGCAAGATAGGCGTTGAGTGCCTCCATCGCCGCTTTGTTCAGGGGAACTGTCCGTTCTTCATGTCCTTCCTGTGCCTTGATATAGAGTTCTCCGGGTTTCACGTCCGCCATCGTCAGGGAAGCCAACTCTCCGATCCGGATGCCCGTCTGCAGGAAGAGTTCGACAATCGCGTACATGCGTACATCCCCGCGGCACGCATCCCGAAGTGCCCGGTATTCCAGTTTGGAAAGGATGCGCGGCGGTTTGGATTCGAATTTCGGATGCTCGAGGTTTTCCGCCGGATCCTGGGCAATGAGCGTTTCTCCCTTGAAATAGCGGAAAAACGTCTTGATGGAATTGATTTTCCGTGAAATGGACTTGGGTGTGTAGTTGTCGGCTTTCAGCTTTTTGAGGAACGCGTCCAGATGGTCATTGGTGATAGCGTTGAGTGATCCGATGCCGGACAGGTGCACGAAAGAGAGCATCTGGTCGATGTCTTTCCCATAGGCAATGACGGTCGCACGCGCCCGTTTCCTGGAGGTGAGGTGGGTGATGAATTGCTGTTTTGCAGTCTGTAGATCCAAAGCCATATAATAAGTGAGCCTGTGCAGGCGAAATCCCCTGTTGAACGGGGGTATACAATAATACAACGGTACTCTGAAAGCAGGAGAGTACCCTATAATATAACACACCGGGAATGAGCCTGCAAGGGGGGAATCCAGCCGTGAATACGAGAATCCAGTGGGTGATCATCGCCGTCAGCCTGTTCATGATTATAAGCCTCTCCCATTCCGTGGTCGATTTATGGGGCAGGCGGTCGATCGTGGGCCAGGAGGAGGCACGCCTGAAGGAGACCCAGAAGCGCCATGATGAGCTCACCAAACGGCTCCAGACGGTCAATACGGAGACGTTTGTGGAACAGGAGGCCAGGGAACGCTTGGGGCTTGCCAAAGAGGGGGATACGGTGATCATCATGAATACCAACCCGCTTCCGGGAGGGGAACAGCCCAAAGACGAGTTCGGGGAGCCCATCCCCAACTGGAAACAGTGGTGGCAGGTGTTCTTTTGATGGGTGGTTTATGAGCACATTCCGATGTGCGAATTTACCACCCATCAATCCCGAAGAACCGCTCTTCGGGAGAGAAGTGAGTGAAGGAAACGGCGTGCGGATGGATCGGGTACATATACTGACTCATCAACTCGAATCATCCCCTTTGCGAGGCACGGTTGCAGCCTCCTCTTTATAATCAGAGGAAAATTTCGTACAATAACAGCCACGCCAGAGTAGCTCAATGGTAGAGCAGTGTCTTCATAAGGCATTGGTAGTGGGTCCGATCCCCACCTCTGGCACTCATGAAGCATATCCACATCGGTCAGCTTCCTGTTGAACAAAGCCACGGGGATACTATCTCCATCCAGCGCATCGTTCGTGTCGGGGAATCCCAAACAAAGCTCCAGACGATCAACCGCGCCTGGCTGGAACCCGGTGCGGCGTTTCCGCCCCACAGCCATCCGGATTGCGAGGAGTATTTCATTATGTTGGAAGGTTCCGGCAAAGCTGAAATCGGCGGTGAAACGTTTGAGATCACCGCCGGGGACGCGGTTGTGATCGGCATCAACGAGTCCCATAGTCTGAAGAATACCGGACCGGACAGGCTCGTCTATCTCTCCGTCAGAATCCTCATCTGATCCGGAAACAAGAAACCCCACCTACAC
>CAYTIP010000077.1:0-4569 GCA_964437805.1 uncultured Gammaproteobacteria bacterium
AACGACATCTCCATATCCAGCTGTGTGAACTCCCCGTATGCGCGGTCCTTCCGGGGGTCCTCATCCCGGAAACACCGGGCAAACTGGAAATACCGTTCCATACCGGCAACCATCAGGAGCTGTTTGTACTGCTGGGGAGACTGCGGGAGCGCATAGAATTTCCCCTGCTGCAGCCGGCTTGGTACCAGAAAATCCCGTGCCCCTTCCGGAGTCGTTTTCGTGAGCATGGGCGTCTCGATTTCCAGGAAATCCCGCTGGGTAAGATAGTTGCGGATGAAGGTAGTCATCTTCGAACGGATGACCATGTTGCTTCGCATCCGGGAACGGCGCAGATCGAGGTACCGGTATTTGGTCCGGATTTCCTCGTTGATTTCGTATCCGTCCGTGTCGATCGGGAACGGGAGTTCCGCCGAAGGAGAAAGCACTGTGACGGCTGTCGCTTCCAGCTCGACCGTTCCTGTTGCGAGCTTGGGATTGACCATCGAATCCGGACGTTTCTTCACGAGTCCCGTGATTTCCACGCAATCCTCGGGCCTGGGATCCCCAAGCGCCTTCGTGGATACCACCTGGAGAAGGCCGGACCGGTCGCGAAGGTCCAAAAACATGATCTTCCCGTGGTCGCGTCTGCCGTTCACCCACCCCTGCAGGGTGACTGTTTCGCCGATTTTCCCGACGGTTTCTCCTGCCAACGTCCGTTTCATATGCCCTAAGCATAGCGCGAAACGCTGTTTCGGACAAGGACTGAACGGTCATACCGATGGTACCCGGGGAGCGCCCTTTTCCTCCGGAAACTCATCTTCCGGCCCTGTCCGCACCAGATAAGCCGGTCGACATATGAGTAAATGGTATAATAGCCGGGCTGGGACACCGAATCCTCGCCCCGACTATGTCGGGGAGGAAAGTCCGGACAACAGAATGGAAGGGGACTCCCCGTGAGGGGTGGACCGCCCCACAGGGGCTGGGCTGGTGTCCTTACTCCGAAAGGAGTAAGGGACGATTCCTGAACCGACAGGATGAGAGAGCCACAGAGACGAGCATCGATCTACCGTCTGCAAAGACCATGACCGATGGGTGAAACGCCCGTGCTGAAACGTACGGGTTCAGGCAATCCCACCCGTTGCAACCGACGACCGTTCCGCTTCAAATAGCCATTCAGAATGTTCCCGTAAGGGAAGGCGGAACAAAGCATGCGGGCATTAGATAAATGAGGATGAATACAGAATCCGGCTTACCCGTGTCCCAGCGCAACAAATTCCCTCTTACGCGTCTTTGGGTTTATTGAACAGTTCCTGGAGAATTTCCTGGATTACCAGAAGTATCGGCACCGCAAGAACCGCTCCTGCAATCCCCGCCAGTTTCGCTCCGACCAGAAGTGCAATGATCGTCATGATCGGCGGCAATCCCACGCTTTTCTTCATGACAAACGGAACGATCAGCGTATTTTCCAGCTGCTGGATGACGAAAAACAACAGCGCCACAAGAAGTCCGGTGAGGGGTGAAATCGAAAATCCGATGATGACTGCCGGAATTGCCGAAACGATGGGCCCGATAGTCGGCACTATCTCAAGAATGCCTGCCAGGAACGCCAGGGGCAGGGCAAAATCTATTTTCATGAGCAGAAGCCCGATATAGGACAAAACCCCGATAAACAGCATAAGGAGAAGCTGTGCCTGAACCCATGAACCAAGCCGTTGTTCGACGTTTTTGAGGACGGAACTCACCCGCCGAGCAAGCGCTTCGGACATAAATGTGGCAAGCAGCGGCTCCGTGTGTTTCCTCTCCAGGAGGAGATAAAACGCGAATACGAAAACGGTTACGGTCGTGATGATATTGGAGAAAATCCCCACCGTGATCTTGACCACATTCTGGCTGATGGGCGCGATCTGCTGGGAAATCGCATTGATATCGATGTTCCAGTACGGGACCACGCGGCTGATGAATGACGGAAACGCCTGCATGAGATGACCGAATTGGACGACGAGGGATGGAATCGTGCTTCCCAGAAGCACGGCAAATACCCCAATGACAACGATATAGATAAACAGGATGGAAGCCACGGACGGAATCCGTCTGCGCTCCAGGAAATCGACCGTGGGTCGTAAAGCCGACATGATGATGAAGGCAATGAACAGAAGATACAGGATTTCGCGGATTTCCAGGACGAACCATATCGCGGCGATGAATACCGCCGTGAAAACGATTGTCCGGTGGGATATCTCTATTTTGGACAGCATACGCTCCCTAAGTATACCATGAACGAATGAGCGACTGTATTTGTTCACCTGCTTCGGGCTTTGAAATATCAACCCAGGAAACGCCCGGCATACGCCGGAACCAGGTCATCTGTTTCCTGGCATACCCATGCTCATCATACTTCCACTGCCGTACCGCCGCGTCCACTCTGGGATCCCGTTCGTCCAGTGTGCCGGATTTGATTTCAACAAGCAGTTCGGACCATTCCTTGTAGGCAAAAGCTGCAAAAGCCGGTGTAGACCAGTCGTACAGCGAGGCCAATCGCGCAATCTCCCCGAGCATCCCCTGTTCCATCCGTTGGTCGACGCGCGCATCGATCCGGTCATAGAGGAACGATGTGGGCGCGGTAAGCCCCAGGATATGCACATCTCCGGGAGAAGTTGCGGCGGTTCCCGACGGAATTCTTCCGGACCGGGCAGCCATGGCGATTTCGATTTTCCTCACCAGTCGGCGGGGATTCTGGCGGTCGGATTCGTTGAGCGATTCCCAGACCCTCCGGTCCGTGACTTGAAGCTCCCGCTGTAATTGGGAAACCGACTGCGCCCCGAGCCGTTCCCGCAGAACGGGGTCCGGGCCGATATCGAATGTTTCCTGTCTGGCGATGAGTGCGTTGATGTATAACCCCGTTCCGCCAACGACGATCGGCAGGCGGCCGCGGGCAAGGATGTCGTCGCGCACGGCTCCTGCAAGGGATGCAAAATGCGAAACACTGAAGGGTTCGGCAGGGGACACCACATCATACATCCACAACCGGACACCATCGATCATGAAGGGTTGGAGTACATAGGATGCGTCCCCGAACGCAGCCATCATACTGTATGGATCCCTGCCCGCTTTCGGAGGCAGATCCTTCCCTGTGCCGATGTCCATCCCCCGGTAGACCTGCCGGGAATCCGCGGAAATGAGTTCACCGCCAAGCGTGGATGCCATCTCCAGGGCAAGGCGGGTTTTCCCGGTCCCGGTCGGACCGCAGATAATGAGCATGGGATCAGCCGGATTTCCTTTTTTCATTTGGCGTTGGTCGCCGGGGTTTTCATCCCGACGGGCTGTTTCTTATGCGATGCGACGAACGGGGCGTTGACCAATTCCTCAAGAATCCCCCACCGTCTCTTTTTTTCGCGGTAGGGGAGATCGTC
The DNA here is from genome assembly GCA_964437805.1 of uncultured Gammaproteobacteria bacterium. GTDB lineage: Bacteria > Patescibacteriota > Microgenomatia > UBA10105 > UBA927 > UBA10108. Next base: position 3,390 of record CAYTIP010000077.1, read on the forward strand.
ATCCATGGTTTTATGTGCCTGTGTCATCGGTCGGTCCGAATACATGGCGATATATGCCTTGTAGAATCCCACCGATTTGCACAGATCGACCGTGTCCTGGAATTCACTCTCCGTTTCCCCGGGAAACCCGACGATGATATCCGTGGAAAACGATACACCCGGTACCCGCGATCTGATTTTGGCAACCAGAGCAAGGTATTCGTCCCGCGTATACCAGCGGTTCATCCGTTTAAGCATGGTGTCGCTGCCGGATTGGACGGGCAGATGGATGTTCCGGGTGATTGCACCGTTGTTTGCAATAACCTCAATGAGGTCATCGGAAAAATCCCACGGATTGCTGGAGAGGAAATCGATATGGCTGACTCCGGGAATCGCCGCGATCTGTTCCAAGAGGTACGGGAAGAGCGTTGGTATCCGGAAGCGTCCAAGATGTTTAACGAACGTAACCCTTTTTCCGCCGTTTGCCTGGGCGTCGCGCTGGACCAGATCGCTCCCGTAGGAATTGACGTTCTGCCCCAATAGCATGATGGAGGTGTGCCCTTCCTGCACTGCTTGATTACATTCGGCGAGGATATCTGCCATGGGCCTGCTGATTTCCTTCCCGCGGGAATACGGCACCACGCAGAAACTGCAATAGTTGTTGCACCCGTTGCTGATGAGGACGAGGGCCTGGTCCCGGGTCGAACGAACCTGGGGCGCAGTAAACCCGATATCTTCAATAGGCAGGAATTCATCCACCGCACCCATCCGTTTTTTGAGGGTCTGCAATAATTTCCCGGTTTTATCCCGGACCGCCATACCGGTCATGCATCCTGTCACGATGACCTTTACCTGCTTCCCCCGTTCCTTCATTTTTCCCAGATTCCGCACGAGTCCGACGACCCGGTCCTCTGCCGATTGGCGTATCATGCAGGTGAGAATGACGACTTCGTCCGCATCCCCTTCCCCACGGGCTTCTTCCCACCCGCGGTTCCGGTAGTACCCGGCAACCCGCTGTGCATCTGCTTCATTTGCCGCGCAACCAAATGTAACGATGTGATATTTCATATACGGTATACAGCTTCATCCTTGCCGGATAAGACACTGATCGTCCGGGAAGCTACATGTGGATTGTACCAAACGAACGGGAAAACCGGAAAACGCATGGCGGGAAAAGGGGGGTTATTCCTTGCCGATGATG
>CAYTIP010000078.1:0-4432 GCA_964437805.1 uncultured Gammaproteobacteria bacterium
TAGCGGGCAGATAGGTAACACCGTATTCATGGGTGATATACTCCCGCGCCTCGGTGAGAAATTTATCCGAGAGGTTGACGCTGTCCGTGCGGTGGTAGGTGATAATCCCTTCCTCATAGAGTTTCTGGGCAAGCTGCATGGTCTTCTTTGCCGAGAAGTATAGCTTCCTGCCCGCCTCCTGCTGCAGTGTAGAGGTTGTATGCGGGGCAGGCGGATAGCGTTTTATCTCCTTCTTTTCCACGGAGGAAACCGTAAAAGGCGCTTTGAGGTCGGCAATGAGTGCTGCAGCGTCCGATTCCGAGGTCAGCGACGTTTTCGATACGGTGTATACCCCGTCAAATAGTGTGTGTTTGATGGTTTCCTCGATTTTCCGGCCGTTTTGGGAAATCAAGTTGGCCGGTATCTCGGCTTTTGACGCGGAGAGAAATAACCCCTCGACCGTAAAGTACGGCTCTTTGGCAAATGCAGCAATCTCCCGCTCCCGCTCGACGATGAGTCGCACGGTCACGGATTGGACGCGGCCTGCCGACAGCCACTTACGGGATAGTTTTTTCCACAATAACGGTGAGAGCGTATACCCTACCAGCCGGTCAAGCACCCGCCGCGCCTGTTGGGCGTCAACCAGATGCATATCGATTTCTCCGGGATGCTCGATTGCCTGTTTGATCGCGGATTCCGTAATTTCATGGAAGGTAATTCTGGAAAATATCAGCGACCGCGGTTTCTTTGACTTGGACGGTTTTGCGCCGTCGGAAAGGAGAAACCGCATGTGCCAGGCGATTGCTTCTCCTTCCCGGTCGGGATCGGAAGCCAGGATAACGCTTTCTGCCTTTGCCGCCAGTGACTGGAGTTCGCCCACGCGTTTCTTTTTCTCCTTGGGAACGATGTAATTGGGCTGGAAGTCATGCTCGATATCCACCCCAAGGACGGACTTGGGCAGGTCGCGGATATGTCCCATCGTTGCTTCCACATGAAAGCCCTCGCCCAGATACCGGGTAAGCGTACGTGCTTTCGTCGGTGATTCAACCAGAATAAGTTTCATAGTAAAAAAATGGATCCGGGAGAAGTCATGTGCGGACATATACCTTCCCGCCGGTATCTCTTATAATCCCTTTCAATTCCAGCACTGTCAATGCGGAAAAAACTGTCGGAGCCGGTAATTCCGTCCTTTGCACAAGATCGTCCGCATGCAGTATTTCCCCGGAAAGACACGCCATAATGCGCCTTTCGGCTTCACTTGTCAAGCGGTCGTCGGCCTGCACAGATTGTGTGTCGCGTTCCTTGGGATGCCGATCGAGCCCGAGTGCGCGGACGATATCGCTCCCGGATTCGATAGGAGTCGCCCCATCCCGGATGAGTCGGAATGGGGCGCGACTGTTGGGATTGGTGATTGCTCCCGGGACGGCAAATACTTCGCGGCCCTGACGCGCCGCATAGGAAGCGGTTATGAGCGCGCCGCTTGTGTCCGTTCCTTCGGTAACGAGGATGCCGCGCGACAATCCGCTGATGATCCGGTTTCTCACCGGAAAAAGCCGTTTATCCGGACGCAGGGAAACCGGCATTTCCGAAACCACGGCACCCCCTTCCCCTCGTGCCAATTCCCGGTAAATATGGCTGTTTGCCAACGGAGCCGGAATATCCACGCCGCACCCCAGAACGGCAATGGTAGGTGTCTTGAGGCCGATTGCGGCTTCATGGGCAATGGCATCCACGCCGATGGCCATTCCTGAAACGATAGTGACATCGGCCATGGCAAGCTCACGGCAAATCCTTGCCGTTACCTCCATACCGTATGTGGACGGTTTCCTGGTTCCCACGACCGCCACCGTCCGGTCCAGAGCGATCGGTTTATCATGTCTGCCCGAACGGACATACAGGACGAACGGCGGATCCGGAATCTGACCAAGGAGTGTTGGGTACCTACTGTCGGAAATCGGTATCGGAACGATTCCCAATGAGCGCATCCGGTCGGTATATGCACGTATATCGAATTCCGACCGGAATACGAGGAATGAACGCAACAGCGCCGAACTCAAGTGAATTGACTGCAGGTCCTGTTCGGAAGCATTCCATGCGTCCAGGGCGGTACCAAAATATGAACGCAGGAGTGAAAACCGCACGGGACCGATTCCCGGGAACACCGAAAATGCGATATATGCTTCCGTTTCCGTCATACCGGTATGGTCTGCGCACCCGTCAGGACGTGATGGGCAAGAACATACAGGCCGGAGGACCAGGCGAACGGATGTTCAGACCGGTAAAACAGCCGCCGGACGGGTTCACCCGTCGGTTCGTAGACTTCGTATATCCCCTTGTCAGAGAGTATTTTCTCCCCCATCCGGTCAAACCGATTCCGTGATTCCGCTTTTCTTCCGCTTGCCCATAATGCCAGAATTGCAACCAATCCCGGCTGCATCCATAAGCACCCGTTGTGGTAATCCTGCAAGCCAACCAGATAACTGGGAAACGGAATGCGCCAGGGCGGGTACTTCCTGTCCGAATTCCTGAGTGTCCATCCCGCATCGCACCGGGTCATGATCGAGTGCAGTACCGAATCGGTCTCGGTGTGTCGGGTGAACCCGAACAATACCGCAAGACCGTTTCCATGGGAGGAGCAATAATCCCTCCGTACGGAATCCACCCAGTCGGCAAAGTACTCGCCGTTCCAGAACACCTGCCGTATCAGACCGGCGATCGTCTGTTTGCGTGTTTCCCATATGGCAACGCCCGATGAATCGCCCGCGCGGCGCGCCAAATCATGCATGGCATCAAGTGCTTTCCAATAGAGTATGTTCGTATACAGGGTATTGCGGCTTTTCATGACACCATCGGCCCATTCGCACAGAAACCATTCCCGTACCAACCCGCCGCGGTAGATCCGGTCATAAAACTCCGCGACAGTGCACAGGGATGGGTAATGGATCGTAAGATACTCCCGGTCCCCCGATGCGTGTACGTAGGCGCGGTATGCGATGATGGTCATCAGTCCGCCGTCGGGAACGAATCCCCCGGACTGATGGGACCGGAAATTCGGTCTGAGAGTCGCAAAATACCGCGGATGGCCGAAATATTTGCCGATGGTCGTCGGACTGCGGAGTATCCTGTAGGGTACACTGCCGTCCGCCCGCTGGAATCCAAGGAATGCGGAAAGGGTTTTCTTCACTTCCGGGAAGTCACCGGCCGTCAGCGCTCCCAGAGAAGCAAACAGGCTGTCACGTGCCCAAAGATCGGTGAAATGATGGCTGCCTGCCAGGATCCCGTCTTTTGAATAGCACGACCGTAATCCGGCCAGCGCGATCCCGTATGCATCGTGTCGTTGGGTTTGTGTCATATTCCTATCGTACCACCGCGGAAAAAAACGGAGCAGATCAGGAAATGGCCTGGGTCAAATAATCAATGACCATGCGGATAAGGCGCCTGGCGTGGGGTTTCACCGAATCCGTCTGATCCCGAATGATCTGGGTCAGCATATCCTTCCCCTCTTTCACGTAGGTCACCATCGCTTCGGGTATGGCTTGTTTTTCCAGTTTACCCAAAATGAACACATACGGAAGCCGGACTGAAACGATCCGCTTGTTCTTGTACGCCTCATTCATCATCACCTCAACCCCGTATCCGATCGAGTGCCATGATTTAATAAGCGGCAGGATATCTTTCCGGAATACCAGCCGTTCCCCGGTGATCATGTTGAACGGCTCGAATGAACCCAGCGATGAAAACCGTGCCAGGCCAAGCACCATATCCGCAGTATTGTTCTGCATGGGTTCAACCATCCGGTCCAAATCCCGAAAAGTGAGACCGACCAGATCGCCGTCCAGAAACATGAGACTATCGCCCGAACTTTCCCGGATACCCCGCGCCATGGCAAATCCCTTCCCGCGGTTCACGGACGAAGTCAAAAGCGTAATGGATTTCTTGAATTGGGAAACGGCGCCGAGCGTATCGTCTTTTGATCCGTCATTGACGACGATAATTTCCTTTGCCTTCCCCCAGGTAAGCACAACCTGCAGAACCGAGGCGATGGTTCTCACCTCATTGAATACCGGAATAATTACGGACACCGAGGCTTTTTTCATAATTACGCATCCCTATGGTATCAGACAGACCGGGCGCTGACAACGCGCGGGAAGAGCTACCGGTTGAACCATTCCTGCAGAATTTCTTTGGCCACCGGTGCGGCCTTATCGCTCCCTTCACCGGCTTCTTCCAGGAGCACTGTTACGGCGATTTCGGGCTCGCCGGAGACCGGATCGGTTTCGTGGGAGTCTGAGCTGTTCTCCCGGTTGTATTCCTCGGGGAGCGGCGCGAATGCCGTAAACCAGGCGTGCGTGCGTTCCTTGGGGTCGCCGAACTCCGCCGTTCCGGTTTTGCATCCCACCGGAATAGGCCGTAACACACCGGACGACGTAGCCTGCGTTGAACCGTCCGGAAG
>CAYTIP010000079.1:0-4380 GCA_964437805.1 uncultured Gammaproteobacteria bacterium
CCAACGGCAACATCGTCTACGAAGTACAGATGGACGTGGATGACGCATCCAGCACCATGCGATCATTTGATCAGGGCAAATTCAAGGATGACGGATCGGTACGGAATATAGCAATAGACGACTATTTTTCGTTTATCGATACGGATCCGGTCCGAAACGATCCCGCAACCCATATCTCACGGGTGGAACTGGGCACGCTCTTCGATACACCCTACTACCGCTCCGAACTAGTCAGTACCGACTCCGTCCGCTCTGCCAAAACCGGTTCGTCATTCGTCCACCTATTCATGAAGGACGGGGTTGCACGAATTGCCGCATCCGGCGGCGAAGTCATTCTCAGTTCCGGACACAGCTGTCTAATCCCGTGGGAAGTGCAGACATATACGGTTCATCCGATGACCTCACCAGTACAAATCATCCAAACCACCTTGCCGGTATAGGAAAGGAGTCATATGAACGTAGATTTCACATCCGTGCCCAAACATTACGGTCCCAGAACCGATGAAAAAATGCGTGAGGTTCTCATGGATCCCAATGCGCCTGGACCAGCCATCCATTACTACATGATCCGGGGAGGAATCGATCAGAAGAACGTGACTGTGTGGGAACCCGGAACAATCGGCAGTGAGTACATTAAAACGTACGGGCATTACCATATCGGCAACCTGGACGAGACGTACTGGATCGTCTACGGCGAGGGGGTCGCAATTCTCCAAAAACTGGCAAGCGATTCCGCGGGGAACCTGATCGATGATGTCGTCGAAGAATTCCGCGCCATCCCCGTGCAAGCGGGAAGCGAAATCTACATGCCACCAGGGTACGGACACGCCGTTGCCAATACCGGAAGCACCTATCTGGTTACGATCGACAACACACCGGTCAATTTCACCGAGGTGAATCCGACAACCCTTCCTGGTCATGCGGATTACGAGCCGGTCAAACGGATGCAGGGATTTGCCTTTTACGTGGTGGAGGAAAACGGAAAGCCTGCGTTGAAGGCCAATCCGAAATACCGAGAAGTGAAGAAAACCGAATTTAACGGGTTGCCGCTTGTAAAATAGTGCTTGCTTGCGGATATAAAATCCTCCATACTGAATGATATGAGCAAACAGTTCGTTGTGTGGTTCAAGGATGTCGACAAGGAAGATATTCCCACAGTGGGCGGAAAGGGCGCCAATCTGGGCGAAATGACCAAGGCTGGATTTCCTGTCCCCAACGGATTCATCGTCACCGCGCAGAGCTACTTCCACTTCCTTGAGGAAACCGGCATCAAGCAGCGTATCCGCGAGATACTGAGTGACTGCAAGGTTTCGGATGCAGCCCAGCTTGCCGAGACTTCGGAAAAAATCCGCCGTCTCATCATGCGCCAGGAATTCCCGGAGGATATTTCCCGAGAAGTAGTGAACGCATACTTCAAAATGGACAAAGGCATACTCAAGCACGCGATTGTGGCAGTCCGGTCATCGGCCACTGCCGAGGATCTCCCCGATGCATCCTTTGCCGGCCAGCAGGAAACGTATCTCAACGTGTACGGTGAGTCGGAGCTCATCCAGAAAATCCGCGCATGCTGGGCATCATTGTTCACCCAGCGGGCAATTTTCTACCGCGAAACGAACAAATTCGACCATTTCAAGGTCGGTATTGCCGTTCCGGTCCAGAAGATGGTGCAGTCCGAAAAGTCCGGCATCATGTTCACGCTTGATCCGGTCACCAACAACAAGGAAACAGTGACAATCGAGGCCATTTTTGGTCTGGGGGAAATGATCGTCCAGGGGAAAGTGACACCGGACCACTACGAAGTCAATAAAAAAACGCTGGAAATCACCAACCGCACAGCGCGCATCCAGGAAAAAATCATGGTGAAGAAGCATCTGGAAAACCGCATCCTGGACCTCACCCAAAAGGAAGGCGGGAAACCCAAACTTACCGATGCCGAAATCAAAAAACTCGCGGAACTGGGCATCGCGCTTGAGAAACACTATTTCTTCCCCCAGGACATCGAATGGGCAATCGAGGGAAACCGCGTATACGTCGTCCAGACCCGTCCGGTTACGACAACCGGCAAGAAAGCCAATACGCAACAGTCGTTGCACCTGACGGCGGATCTCCTGCTCAAGGGTGACCCTGCAAGCCCGGGAGTAGCTGCAGGTCCTGTAAAAATCCTCAAGAGCGCCAAGGAAATCGGGAAGATCGTTCCCGGGGACATCCTGGTTGCCGAGCAGACAAACCCGGATTTCGTCCCCGCGATGAAAAAGGCGGCGGCGATCATTACCGAACGGGGCGGACGGACGTCCCATGCGGCGATCGTGTCGCGTGAATTGGGCATCCCCGCAGTCGTGGGTACGCCCAAGGCCCTCTCAACACTCAAAGACCGGGATATCGTGACCGTCAACGGCGCCACCGGTGAAATTTTCAAAGGCTCCATTGCCGCCAAGCTCAACGCGGGAACCAAGGAAGAGGAAAAGAAAATCCTCAAAACCGCAACGAACGTATACGTCAATCTGGCTGAACCGGAACGTTCTGCTGCGATTGCCAAACTGCCGGTCGACGGTGTCGGGCTTCTGCGTGCAGAATTCATGATCGCAGGCATCGGCACCCACCCGAAGAAATTCCTGAAGGAGCACCGGGAATCGGTATTCATCAATGCGCTTGCTTCACAACTCGAACAGTTCTGCCGTGCGTTTTCCCCGCGCCCGGTGATCTACCGCGCGACCGATTTCAAGACGAATGAATACCGCAATCTCAAAGGCGGTAAGGAGTTTGAACCGGAAGAACCGAATCCCATGCTGGGATTCCGGGGTGCGGCACGCTATATCGCGGATCCGGAGGTTTTTGCCATGGAACTGGAGGCCATCAAGAAGGTGCGCAACAAGATGAATCTCAGGAATTTGCATCTCATGATCCCGTTCGTCCGGACGCCCAAGGAGCTTGCCGGCGTCAAGGAACTGGTTACGAAAAACGGCCTGACCCGCTCTTCGACGTTCAGACTCTACCTGATGGTAGAAATTCCCGCCAACGTAATCCAGCTGGATGCGTTCATCGACGTGGGAATCGACGGCATTTCCATCGGATCCAACGACCTGACCATGCTGCTTCTGGGCACCGATCGGGACAATAGCGAAGTGGCACACGATTTCAACGAGCTGGACCCCACCGTGCTCTGGGCAATCGAAAAAGCGGTCCGGACCAGTGTCGGCAGGGGAATCACCGCCTCCATCTGCGGTCAGGCGCCCTCGGATTATCCGGAGCTCGTGGAAAAGCTGGTTTCCTGGGGCATCACCAGCATATCCGTCAACCCCGATGCCATCTGGCGAGTGAGACAGACAATCTATGATGCCGAAAAGGCAGTCATCAAACGGAAAAAGTAACCGGCTGCCCGTACTTCAGGCCCGCATAGACTGTCCAACCCATAATGTATGAGCGATGCTAATGGTTCACGTATCTACAGTATACAGGCCAGGGAAATCCTTGATTCCCGGGCAACGCCGACCGTGGAAACCACGGTGGTCCTGGAAAGCGGATACCGGGGTACCGTATCGGTTCCGTCGGGAGCTTCGGTTGGGAAATACGAAGCCGTAGAGCTCAGGGATGGTGACGAAACACGGTACCACAAGATGGGCGTCCTGAAAGCCGTGGAAAACGTTAATACCGCTATCGCCTCCAGCCTCAAGGGAATGAACGGGCTCAACCAGTCCGACATCGACACGAAGATGATCACCATGGACGGCACGGCCAATAAATCCAAACTGGGAGCCAACGCCATTCTCTCCGTATCGCTTGCCGTCGCAGACGCGGTGGCCAAATGGATGCGGATCCCGCTCTACCAATACATCAATAAAATGATCAACCCCGTCTTTGCGACTCCGATCAAGCGCATCCCGACACCGCTGTTTAACATGATCAACGGCGGGAAACACGGAGCGGGTAATCTGAATTTCCAGGAGTTTTTCGTCATTCCCAGCAGCAGTACCCCGTTCCATTCTGCACTCATCCAGGGTGTGGATACGTATATTGCGATCAAACACATCCTGGAATACCGCAACGCCATCCATTCGCTGGGTGACGAAGGGGGATTCGCACCGAATCTGTTCACGAACCAGGACGCACTGGAGATCATCTCCGAAGCCGTCCGGTCAATCGGCAAACAGGTGGGAGTAGACGTGTTCCTTGGCATGGATATCGCGGCATCGCATTTCAAAACCGAAAAAGGGTATCTCATCAAGGACCGACCATCGGCGTATTCCACGAAGGAATTCATAACCTATCTCAAAACCGTACACGAGAAATATAAACTCCTCCTCCTGGAGGATCCGATCGACGAGGATGACTGGTCGGGCTGGCAGGAAATCACCCGGGAACTGGGGAACGAAATACTCATCA
>CAYTIP010000080.1:0-4371 GCA_964437805.1 uncultured Gammaproteobacteria bacterium
CGGGACAGGTGAGCGATGCCAGTGCCCAGGTGATGGCCGCCGAGATCAAGGACGAAATCGAAAAGAAAGTCACGTTCCCAGGTCAGATAAAGATTACGGTGATCCGGGAAATCCGTGCCATCGAAACGGCCAAGTAACCGGTTGGATTTCCATCTTGGTGTGTTCGGTACACTGCGCATTCGTGCGTGTTTCGTGGCGCGTGACTTCGTGGATTCCGAGTGCTTCCGATTGCGTATCCCGCATGCGTTTCCGTCTTCTTTCGGAGGTATTTTTCCCATACATGGTGTTGAATATGGATTGTTCTGACAAAATATTTTTTTTGATATATTGACATAGCAGTCCAAACTATCTATCTTTTCGGATAGAGATTGTTGAATCAATCTTTCCAAAAAATACATCATCTTTCTGCCCGGGGGGAGGTGAATAGGAACTATGACAAAAGCAGATCTTGTTGAAGTCGTTGCAAAGAAAGCAAGTCTTACTGCAAAGGCATCCCGTGAATCAGTCGTAGCCGTTTTCGGCGCGATCACGGATGCGATGAAAAAAGGCGACAAAGTCGTCGTCACCGGGTTCGGTACATTCATGGTACGGACCAGAAAGTCACGAACTGGGAGAAATCCGCAGACCGGGAAACCCATTCAGATCCCAGCTCGGAAGACGCCGGGTTTTACTGCAGGCAAAGCCCTGAAGAAATCCGTCCGGTAACAGGTTGTTTACCATAACAAAAGGAGAGACTCCGTTTGAAATATCGCGGAGCTTTCCTTTTTTATTGGCAACGGGAATGCTCACGGAATCCGGTCAGGGGACAATGGTATACTCCATATATGACGATCCGCGTGTCCCATCTTACCAAGCAGTACACCGTATACAAAAAAGAGCCGGGTTTTCTGGGATCCGTGCGGTCCCTGTTTAGACGCACATATGAAACAGTAAACGCCGTATCCGATATTTCCTTCGCAATCGGTGAAGGCGAACTGGTCGGATTCATCGGTCCCAACGGTGCCGGGAAAACGACAACCCTCAAATGCCTTTCCGGTCTGCTGTATCCCACGAGCGGATCAATCGAGGTCATGGGGTATACGCCGTTTGAGCGGAAAACCGGGTACCTCAAGGAGATCGCTTTGGTCATGGGGCAGAAAAACCAATTATGGTGGGATCTGCCGGCACAGGAAACGTTTCTTCTCAATAAGGAAATCTATGAAATCCCGGACGACCGGTACAGGAAAACCCTCGGTCAGTTGGTGGAGCTATTGGACGTATCGGCGCTGTTGTCCGTTCAGGTGCGGAAACTTTCCCTGGGGGAGCGGATGAAAATGGAGCTGATTGCCGCGCTCATCCACACACCCAAGGTGTTGTATCTGGACGAACCGACGATCGGTCTTGATGTACTCATGCAGAAACAGGTACGGGATTTCGTGAAGAACTACAACAGCCTGAATAAATCCACCATTCTCCTCACATCCCACTACATGGAAGATGTCCGGCAGTTGGCCAGGCGGGTCATCGTCATCGATCACGGCACCATTCTCTACGACGGTCAGCTCGACCGGCTGGTTTCACGCTTTGCTCCCCATAAACTGCTTTCCGTTGTCCTGGAATCGCCTGTGACAAAGGAAGCACTGGAGGAAGTCGGAGAAGTCGTCGAGTACGAGTATCCGAAGGCGACAATCCGCGTGAAACGACAGAAGACCAAAGCCGCCGCGTCCCAGCTTCTGAAAAGCCTGCCGGTGGACGACCTGAATATCGAGGAACCGGATATCGAGGATGTGATCCGCGATGTTTTCACCCACAAGGCATGAATACATACTGGATGTTCATGAAAATTACGGTCGCCGAATATATGGCGTACCGTATGAACTTCATCATGTGGCGCGTGCGCATGGTCATGCAGACGCTCATTTTCTATTTCCTCTGGGTCGCGATGTTCACCAACAGGACGTCTATCTACGGGTATACCGAATCCACCATGCTCTCCTACGTCATGCTGACCTCATTCCTCAGGACATACGTCCTGGGGACGACGACCCAGCAGATCGGGTCCTACATCAACGAAGGAAGGCTCACCAATTACCTCCTCAGGCCGCTGCATTTTTTCCGCGTAAGTTTCAGCCGGGACATCGCCGATAAGGCGCTCAACGCGGCTTTCTCGGTCATCGAGTTGACGGTATTGTTTGCAATTCTCAGACCGGCATTCGTGATCCAGCATGATCCCGTATTCATTGGGTTGGCAGTCCTCTCCAGCTTGGTTGCCGTCTGCATGTTCTTTTTCATCAGTCTGATTGTCGGATTCGTGGGATTCTGGACACCGGAAGTCTGGGCGCCCCGGTTCCTGGCATTCGTCATCATTGAATTTTTCTCGGGAGCATTATTCCCGGTGGATATATTGAGCCAGTCGTTTAGGAATCTTGCTGCCGTCATTCCGTTCCAATACCTCCTGTATTTCCCCATATCCGTGTATCTGGGGAAGGTGACGGTAGGAACTGCGCTGTCCGGCGTGGGGATAGCCGTAGGTTGGACGGTGCTGTTCTATCTGGTTGCAAGGACGTTATGGATCCGGGGGTTACGGGTATACGAAGCGCAGGGGAGATAACCGGTATGCAAAAGATCCTGAAATACATCCGCCTTTGGCTCATTCTCACAAAAAATTCCTTCATGATGGTGTTCGTCGTCAGGCTGAGCGTCGTATTGTTCTTTCTGGCAAAGGGAATCCGGTTTCTGTTGTATTTCCTGTTCCTTCGGTCGTTGTTTGCCGGATTCAGGACGGGAAGCGGCTATTCGGGGGATGCGCTCATATTTGCGTTCCTCACCTACATCGTCATCGATACGCTCGTCCAGCTCCTGTTCCGTGAAGTATATCGGTTCCGCTCGCTTATCGTGTCCGGGGATTTCGATCTGATCCTGACCAAACCCATCCGGCCGCTTTTCCGCGTACTCATCGGAGGCGCTGATCCCATTGATCTTATCCTTCTCATTCCCTACTGCGCACTCCTCATCCAGAGTATGGTGCGTGTTTCTTGGAATACGCCGGTATCCATAGCGGTATATCTTCTTCTCTTGGCCAACAGTTTCCTCATCGCAACCGGATTTCACATTATGGTGCTTGCCCTGACGGTACTTACGTCGGAAATCGACCATACGATCCTCATTTACCGGGATCTTACCGGTATGGGCCGCATACCGGTTGATCTGTACCGCGAACCGCTACGAACCGTCATAACGTTCGTTCTTCCGGTCGGCATCATGATGACGTTTCCCGTGCGGGGATTCATCGGTACGTTGCCGCTTCCTATGCTGGTAAGCGCCCTTGGCATCGGCATCGGATTTTTTCTTGCATCGCTTCTCTTGTGGAAACGGACACTTTTGCGGTATACATCGGCGTCCAGCTGAGGGTACAGAAATAGGCTCATAGGTTGATTTATCCGTATAATGGTGTACACTCTGAGGTGTATATGGTGAAGCAGGACGAAGATACAGCCAAAAAGCCATCCTCCCGCGGCCGCATCATGCAGGTCGTAGAAGTCGAGGAGGAAGACAAGAAAAAGGAAACCGTCGATGCGACCGTCCTGGTGCCGGCAGAAACCGGCATTGAGCGCGAGGAAGCGACTGCCAACGAGCCCATCCCAGCATTTCGTGACACAGAGGTAAAGGAAGAAAAAACGGAAGAACTGGAAAAGGCGGATATCGCCGGATCGTTCCCAATGGATTCCCGGGAATCCCACACCGATGAACACATGCGGCCGGAACCTGCCGTCCACAGGGACGAAGAGCGGGAAGTCCGGTCCGAGCCTCTGCATACGCAGGACAAGCGCGATATCGTATCTGAATTGTTCGAAACCAAAGAGAGACAAATGCAATACCCGGATATTTCCCTGGATAAGAAATCCTCACCGTTCGGATTCATCGTATGGGTTATCGTTCTCTTGGCGGTCGTCATCGGGATTGGAGCCGGGCTCGTGTACATGAAGAACAGAAATACGACAAGCGGTCCGGTTTCCAGTGCAGTCCCGACCGTTACCGAAACTCCCAGCCCGACGGCTACGGAAACACCCATGGCAACCATATCCGGCAAACTCACTCCAACGCCGACCAAATCGGCAACCACATCGGCAAAGCCCGGTATATTGTCCGTGCAGGTCCTTAACGGAAGCGGGGAGAGCGGGGTGGCCTCCACGATGAAGAAATTCCTGGAAGGTAAAGGGTATACCGTGACCGGCACGGGTAACGCCAAGAATTTCGAATACGCCAAAACCGAAATCATCATCAAATCAAGCAAAGCATCCCAATTGGATAAGCTCAAATCCGATCTTTCCTCCGATTACACCGTGGGAAGTACGTCCTCGACGCTGGATGCGGGTGCGGCATACGATGCCC
>CAYTIP010000081.1:0-4337 GCA_964437805.1 uncultured Gammaproteobacteria bacterium
CGGATACCATCCGGCGTTGTGTGGAAATTATCGGTAAGGCACTGGATGCCTACCGCCGGGGATAACAAACGCAGACACGCTATCCTATGAAGCTCGTACTGTTTGATATCGACGGGACACTTATTTACCACGTGGGACTTACATCCGGGAATCTCAAACGGCCCGTCGGTGGCCATTTCGTCCGGGCAATCCGCGATATCTACGGTGTCGAATCGGAATTCCGGCTCGACCATCATAACGGATCCGTCGACCGGAAGATTGTCTGGGATATGGTCAGGGATTTGGGGGTCTCACGGGAGACGTTCGAACGCGAGTTTCCCCGGGTCGCCCCGCACATCCATACGTCCATCCTGGGATATGCGGCCGAGTCGGACGGCACGCCATTGTATGCATGTCCGGCGGGAGCACGCGAGCTTGTGGAGTTACTGTTTGACGGCAAACAACACCATATCGGCATTATCACCGGGAATGTCGAATCGGTCGGTTGGTGGAAGCTTGAATATGTCGGACTGCGCGATTACTTCGAGTTCGGACTCTTTGGGGACGAGGCGGATAACCGGATCGAACTTGCCCAGCGCGTGTTTCCCAAAGCGGAATCCTGGTTTCACCGGCAATTTGCCCCCTCCGATATCGTCATCGTGGGGGATACCGTGCATGATATCCGCTGCGGTAAGGCAATAGGAGCCACGACGATTGTCGTGACGACGGGATTCCATAGCGACCGGAACGTGTTCATTGCCGAAAAGCCCGATCTTATCGTCGATTCCCTCATGGAAAAACCGGTGCTTGATTTACTGGGGCTGGGGGGTATATAACGATGAAAGGAATGAAAAATCTTCTCCTATTCTCCGGTTCCAGCAACGTCCCATTGACCAAATCAATCGCCGACCTTCTTCATGTGCCGCTGGGCAAGATTGATCTTACCCGTTTTGCCGACGGGGAAATCCGTCCCTGGGTACAGGAGGATGTAAGGGATAAATCGGTGTTTGTCCTTCAGACCTTTGCAGGCGACATGGACAAGTACATCATGGAACTGTGTCTCATCGGAGACGCAATCAGAAGAAGTGCACCCAAAACCATGGTCGCGGTCATTCCGTATCTGGGTTACTCCCGGCAGGATAAACAGCACCGGGTAGGGGAACCCGTTTCCGCCCGGGTGATCGCCAAATTCCTCGAGGTTTCCAAATTCCGGGAGGTCATAATCCTGGACCTCCATAATGACGCCATCGTCGGGTTTTTCCAGATTCCCGTTCTCCATAGCTCGGCACTCAACATTCTGAGTCATGAAGTCGAACATCTGCATCTTCCCGATCCCGTGGTAGTCGCACCGGATGTGGGGGGCGTCAAGCGGGCGCGGAATCTTGCATACGCGTTGGATGTGCCCATGGTTGTCATGGAAAAGAAGCGGTTTCTGGATCGCCACGATACCAGCGAAGCATTCCAGATCATCGGAGACGTGAAGGGGAAGTCCGTTGTCATCATCGACGATGTTATTTCCACGGGCGGAACAATCATCAACGGTGCATCTTCGCTTAAGGAAGCGGGTGCCTCGTCAGTGACGGTTCTGGCAACCCATGCAGTATGTGCGGGAAATGCATTCGAGCGTCTGTCCAGGTCGCCGATCGACCGGATGGTCATTACGGACTCGATCGACTGGTCCGGGAAGGAATTGCCTTCGTTTGTATCGGTTTCTTCGGTCGCACCGATTCTGGCTGACGCGATCCGGACAATCTGCGGTTGATCCAGAGCGCCCCCTTTATACTTTAGCCATTCCACAGTATCATAGGACGGAGAGCGTATGGACATTGTACCCAAAGCGGTAACCCGCGTCATCGAATCGTTCGAAAAACTTCCGGGCATCGGACCTAAAACCGCACAGCGGCTGGCCTTTTACATGCTCCATATGCCGGTTGAGGAAGTTGAGCGGTTTTCCCGGCACCTCATGGATCTCAAAAAAGGTACGGTACTGTGCGGCCTGTGCAAAAACGTATCCGAATCCGATCCGTGCGCCATATGCCGTAACCCCGCGCGCGATCATTCGCTTATCTGCGTCGTTGAACAGGCAACCGATGTGTTGGCGCTGGAAAAGACAGGCGCGTTCCACGGCGTGTACCACGTGCTCCACGGACTCATCGATCCCCTCAACAACATCGGGCCGGACGAGATATACATGGAACCGCTTATCAACCGTATCGCACATGCCGACGCACCCATCCGGGAGCTCGTATTTGCACTCAATTCGACCATGGAGAGCGAAGCGACCATTATGTACGCCAAAAAGCACCTCACGGAGAAACTTGCAGGGCAGGGGGGTGGGAACGGTACTGCAACAGGACCAACACTCACACGGCTTGCGCACGGGCTTCCGATCGGAGCGGATATCGAATATGCCGACGAAGTGACGCTCAAGCGTGCCATGGAGGGCAGAAGGGAATACTAACTATGGTTTCCAAAGCATCCGTTGTGAAAAAACTGAAAACCGTTCTGGATCCGGAACTGCAGGTGAGTATTTATGATCTGGGTCTTATTTACGAGATACGTATGGCAGACCAAGGGGAGGTCCATATCCTCATGACCCTCACCTCGATCGGCTGTCCACTGTTTTCGGTTATCCAAACTCAGGTTGAGGAGTCGGTTAAAACAATTCCCGGGGTGCAGTCCGTTTCGATCGATCTCACGTTTGATCCGCCCTGGAGTATGGAAAAAATGAGCCAGGAAGCAAAAGATCAGCTCGGGCTTTCATAAGGAGGTGTCGGCATATGGGAACAGCGAAGCAGGTCATCGGCGCACTCGGCGACCTCGGTGCGGAAATCCTCAAGGAAACGGCAAAGGTTCCTGCCGAACTCACGGGAGTAAAAATCGAAGGCGGTACTCCCGCATCTCAACCCAGCCAATCGGTCCAGCCGGCATCCCAGGGTGAGCAGACGCTGGGGAAAGTAACCGGGATGGACAATGAACAGATCAAACGCAGCATTGCCCGGGCGGCGCTGCAGGAATTGGTAGGCGAGGGGAAACCGGCAGAGCCGGACCAATGGGAACGAAAACAGCGTGAGGAGGATGAGAGGAAACGGCTTCGCGAGCGGGAGAAGAAGGAAGCACGGAAGCGGACACTCCCGAATCTGTCCTCCAAACCGAGAGCCGGACAGAAATACGGTATTTTCGAAAAAACGACCGAAGCGCAGAAGAACGTGAAAGCGGAATAACGGTTGGTATACAATACTCCTATGCTTACACTGTACAACACGCTTACACGGAAAAAGGAACTATTTACCCCCATTACTCCGGGAACGGTACTGTTTTACCACTGCGGGCCCACGGTGTACTGGACGCAGCATATCGGCAATCTGCGCGGTATGACTATGGGTGACCTTCTGGTACGGACGCTCCGGTATTTGGGGTATACAGTCAAGCATGTCCGCAACTATACTGACGTCGGGCATCTCACGTCCGATGCGGATTCGGGTGAGGATAAGATGGAAAAAGGCGTGAAGCGTGAAGGTGTTTCACCCAAGGAGATTGCCGATAAGTACATCGGTTTATTCGAGGAAGACACGCGTGCCATGAATCTCATGGAACCGACCTTCAAACCGCGGGCAACCGAATATATCGGAGAGATGATCGATATGGTCTCCCAGCTTCTTGCTTCCGGCCATGCGTATCTGACCGACCTTGCGGTGTATTTTGACGTCGGCACCTTCCCTTCGTATACCAGTCTGAACCGGCAGAAATTAGCCGACCTTCTCAAAGGTGCCGGGAAAGCGGATGTGGAAGATCCCAAGAAGCGGCACCCGTCCGATTTCAGTCTTTGGTTTTTCAAGACCGGCTCTCATGCCAACGCGCTGCAAACCTGGCCATCTCCATTTCAGACCCCACTCGTTCCGGACGGAGCAGGATTTCCGGGATGGCATATCGAGTGTTCCGCAATGTCACGGGCACTTTTGGGAAAAACAATTGACATCCACATGGGAGGAGTGGAGCATATTCCGGTGCACCATACCAACGAAATCGCCCAAAGCGAAGCTGCAAACGGAACCCCTTTCGTCCATTATTGGCTCCATAATGAGCATCTCCTGGTGAACGCAGGAAAAATGGCCAAATCCCAGGGTACGGGATTTGCCCTCAGTGAGATACGGGAAAAGGGTATAGACCCCCTTGCGCTCCGGTATTTTTTCCTGAGCGCCCAATACCGGTCACAGCAGAATTTCACCTGGGAAGCTTTGGGAGCGGCCGCAAAGGCCATCAACGACCTGCGGTCCATGGTTCGCGGATGGCGACAGGGTGGCCGAACAAGCCTTTCCGGCGAAAAGCTGGAGAAGATTGACCTGTATCGTCACCAG
>CAYTIP010000082.1:0-4315 GCA_964437805.1 uncultured Gammaproteobacteria bacterium
GCGAAGCAGGCGCGCTCAAACACCTTATCAAGACGGGGACGGAGGCTGTCCAGGCAGCAAATTCCGGTAGCGTCGACCAGGCAATGACACTGTATAATCACTAGTTCTCCGAAGGGTATTCCATGAGGACGGTACAGAAAATCGGGGACATCCTGAATCTTTTCAATCCACTGGAAGACAAGTACATTTCCCGTGAGTTTCAGAAATACGGGATCTACCTCGCGGAAACCCTTGGCGACGAGGCGCATAAATCGCTGTATATCCGTCTTGCGAAAACCGTACCCAGGGCTATTTTGGAAAAAGCGCTCACGTTCGTCAAAGACGCAAATGCCCGCAATAAATCCAGACTCTTCATGTGGAAAATGAAACAGCTTCGGATGGGCGATGACGGTTTGGGTTCCCGGGCCCGAACCCCAGCCGGGAAACGGAGTATGGATTGATGCAGAGCAAACTCGCAGAGCAGCATTTGATCATCAGTGGGGACGTTACCGGCGTCGGATTCCGGTCTTTTCTCAGGCGTAAAGCGAGGGAATTGGGCCTCACCGGATGGGTACGCAACCGGGAAGACGATGCCGTTGAGGCAAGAGTACAGGGCACCAGGGACCAACTGGACCGATTTATCCTGGCGGCGCGCACGGGCCCGGAATTATCCTGGGTCCAGCACGTTTCCGTTTCGGATGTGCCTGTGGGGCCACCTATCGACGGGTTTACCGTGCTATACTGATACTATGGCTGAAGTATCTCCGGGCCAGTTGAACAGGATTCTGTCCCTCATGCGATCGATTATCAGAGCAAAGCCCCAATGGGTTACTCTTCTCATTACATCCTATATCCTCATCATCGGAGTGCTGAAATGGCGACTTTCCCCGGATCTCTCGACGGTTGCCTTTCTTTTGGGCGGTATCGTCGGCATATACTTCATGGATATGGCGGATGCGGTGTTTATGATCCATCCGTCGCCATTTAAATCAATCGTATTCACCTTCCTGTTTGCCGCAGTTTCCTTTTTTGTCGTTACATCTTCCGGCAGCAGGTTTGCCGCTGGTCTTGTTTTGTCCCTGTATTTCACCCTGCTGCTTGCCCAGGCAGATGAATGGCAGCAGCGGGGAAACCTCAACCGGTGGTATACGCTCATCCGGGGTACCCCATCGGTGCGGATGCAACAGTGGATTATCCTGGGGACCGCGTTGTTTTTGGCGGGCGAAATTCTTGTATTCATCAGGTAGACAGTATGACACGGCCAAGCGACGCACTGTGGTCTTTCCTTTCTCCCCATGAGCAGGTTCTGTTCGACGATGGTCTGTTCTTGCTTGCAGACAGCAGGAATCATCTCAATGAGGAACCAACCGACTGGTCGTATCTCGTGTTTCCGTTTGCCAAGCTGTACGAAGGGTTTCTCAAGGATCTTCTCCTGCGGTTGGATATCCTCCCCGAACGGCAATTCAGAAGCGAACATTTCCGTGTGGGAAAAGTGATGAGCCCCAATCTTATCGGTATATTAGGCAAGCGCAGCGCCTACCTTCATCTGCGAAGCAAATACGGTAATGAACTCCCGGCTTTGTTGTGGCAAGCGTGGAAAGAGGGGAGAAACCGGGTTTTCCACTTCTTTCCGCAGTACCCGCAAACACTCACGAAACAGCAGGCTGAAGATGCTATCAGACTTCTCGTCCGGGCTATGGAAACGGCTGTTGCAAAAACAAAGGTCTAACCTCTATACTTTTTATAGTGGCAGTTCGGTTCCGGTAGGGAAGGTGTCCGTAGGTGTGTCGTATGGCAACAAAACGGCAATCCGTCACAAAGAAAAGCTCCTCAACAGCGATGGCCAGTGCACAGAAGCGGGGTACCGAGTGGGTGTTTCAGTTCTGGGCCTGGCAACTCCTGGTGTGGAGTCTGTACCGGTACTTTTTCCGCTTTTCGGAACCGGTCGATGAATTCATTGCCAAACCTCTGGTCTTTATCGTCCCCGTCATACTGTTTGTTCTCAAGAGGGACAAACGTCCATTATCTTCAATCGGGATAACATCCAGCAGATTTTTTCAGAGTATGCTGATCGGCTTGGGATTCGGTCTGCTGTTTTCACTGGAAGCCATGTTTGCCAACGTACTGAAGTACGGGGCGCTGAAACTTACCCCATCGCCGGTACTCTCCCTGTATGGGGTTCCCATGCTGTTCGTTCTTTCGCTGGCGACTGCAATCTCCGAAGAAGTCCTATCCCGCGGTTTTTTCTTTTCCCGATTGGAAGAGTCTACACGAAATCTTGTGTATTCGGGCATAATGTCCACACTGCTGTTCGTCGCATTCCACATTCCCATTCTGCTTACGTCGCTGCGGTTCCAGGGAATGACCCTTGTCCTGTTCTTTCTCACGTCATTTATCCTGGGGTTAACCAATTCGGTGCTGTATTACCGTCAGCGGTCACTGGTGACGCCGATCCTCGTTCACCTGTTCTGGAACATGACCGTATCAGTCTTCCTCTGAGCCAATCTTAGGAAGCGGTCCACCCTCCGTCGATGTAGAACGTGGCGCCGGTCGTGTATGAAGCTTCAACACTGGAAAGATACACGATTGCGGCAGCGATTTCCTCAGGCGTCCCAAAGCGTTTCATCGGGATTCTACCGATAATTGCATTATAGAAATCCGGCATGGCCTTGACCTGCTGGGTCATTTCCGTCTCGATGAATCCCGGCCCGATTGCGTTTACCGTGATTCCAAGTGTAGCGAATTCGTCGGCCATTGCCTCCGTCATGGCGACGACGCCGCCCTTACTGGCCGAGTAGTTGGCTGTACCTGCAAGCCCGCTACCCACGCCGCCGGAGAGAATGGAGGCGATGTTGACGATCCTTCCCCATTTCTGTTTTACCATGTGTTTGGCCGCCTCCCGGGAAAGGAGGAAGTATGCCCGCAGATTCGTATCCAGTGTTCTGTCCCATGTTTCTTCGGACATTTCCAGAGTAGGAGTTGTTGCTCCGATTCCGGCATTATTGATAAGGATATCCAGAGTACCATAGGTTGATATGACGCTCTGAATTCCATTGACGATGTCATCGGTTTTCAGTACGTCCATAGGGAGAACCATCGCTTTTTCCCCTTTGGATTCGATGTCCTTCTTCAGTTCTTCCAGGCGATCGATTCTCCGGGCTGCAAGAGCCACTACGGCACCCTGTTGGGAGAGTGCGATGGCCGCAGCTCTTCCGATACCTGATGACGACCCCGTTACCAGGGCCACCTTTCCTTCAAGGCTAAACATACGTACTCCTTTCGTGCGATGCCTATTTTTTTAGTGCAGCTTCGACTTTTTGTTTCAATTCTTCCGGCGATCCTACATTCAGCCGTATGCCATTAAGATAGAATGTCGGTGTTGCATTGACTCCCAGACTATCACCCAGGCTTCGGTCGGTTTCGACGACGGTACGCAGTGTGGGGTCCGCCGAATCGGAAGCAAAACGCGCTTCATCCAGGTGAATGGTGCCTGCAGATTTGGCGATGGTTTCGTCCGACAGCGGGGTTAATCCGTAGAGCACTGATGTCATTTCCCAGAAATTTCCCTGTTTGCCTGCGGCTTCTGCAGCTATCGCCGTTTTCATGCTGAAGGCATGCTGTGGGAGCGGAAAGTGCCTGTGGGCAAAGAGCAGGGAGTCCTTATGGGTTTTCATGAGATCCTCCACTGTTTTGGCAAAAACCCGGCACGCCGGGCATTCGAAATCGGAAAACTCCACGAGCCACACCTCTGCATTGGGATTGCCGAAGGTGTGCGTGGATTCGGAAATGAGAATGGATTTATCAATCGGTGTTGCCGGTCGGGAAAGAAACAATACGCCGACAATGACCAACAGGATCGTGCCCAGGGTAACGCCGAGAAAAAATTTGGATTCTCCGGTCAATTTCATGCCTTCCTCCGTTCCGAAACACGTGTTTTCATGAGAAGCCCGAATACGATGTACATATTCACGGCAGACACCGCACACCAGGTACAGACCCCTTTGATAACAAACAGTTCCATGAGGGTAAACCAGGACACGAAACACACGCCAAACAGTGCGATCCCCACCATCCAGGGAAGGAAGTGTCTGTTGGTACTTGTCGTTCGGAGGAACGATAGTATTGTCAGTCCTGCGTACCCCATGAGGCCGTAGGCGGGGACGGGAATGCCGAATGGGTAGGAGATCGGACTTTTGCGTACCAATTCGCAACCACCCCCGGTGAGGCAGATGATGCCCGTGTTCCTCAGGAAACTCTGGAGAACATAGGCTGCCATGATGACTCCTGCAAGTGACAGGATGAAAATAATCCGATTGGTCATGCGTGCCGATTTGTC
>CAYTIP010000083.1:0-4310 GCA_964437805.1 uncultured Gammaproteobacteria bacterium
CATTGGGTGCATGAATGTCGAACTTGCCCAAAAGAAGGTAGAACAGCTGAATAAAGGATCCCTGATGCGGTTCGTTCGTGTATTGTTCAACGACCGTCCATCGCCCCTCCACCCCCTGCCGGATTCTTGACAGATAAAAGTGGTAGTCGGTGATGTAATTGTGAACCAGTTCAAAGGACCGCCCCTGCAATTCCTGTCTTTTCCCTAACTCATAGAATGTGGGCGTGAGTGAAAACAGGACAAACGTCAGAATGAGGCTTCCCCAAATGAGACGGTAGCGCATACTGCATCTATTGTAGAGCCTCTACCCCACTTGAACAATCAGGAGGGTGAACATATATATGTATAATAGGAACTAAGATGCGCAACAGAATGTCATCCATTATCCTCATTGCAGGCATCATACTTTTGTTCATTATCAGACTTCGGCTTGTATTAGTGCGCCAGTTTGATCCGGATGAGTTTGCCTATCTGCATTGGGCGTGGTTAACGTTCAAGGGCCAGATACCTTACCGGGACTACTTTTTCTACGCGACCCCAATTTTTCTCTGGCCGCTCGTTATCCTGTTTCTCCTTCCGGAAGGTCCGATTATTGCGGTACTGGGCAGACTGTTCATGGCGGCGATTTTCGGATTACTCCTGTTGGTGGAGTATCACACGGTCAAACACATCACCGGTAAGAAAACTGTTGCCTTGCTGTCCGTCCTCATCCTGTCAGCGTTCCCCATGACGTTAGACAAAACCATCGAAATCCGGCCGGATGTCCTTATGATGGTGCTTTTTCTCACTTCCTACCTGTTGATTACCCGGAAACGGTATCTTTTGGCCGGCCTCGTCACCGGTATCAACAGTCTCATGTTCATGAAAATTCTCATCCTCCTCCCGGCCCTCATACCACTTCTATTTACCCATACCGCCAATATAAAAAAACACGTGATGAAATTTGCCCTGGGCGGCAGCATCGCAGCAGGCGGATTTTTCCTGTATCTTCTGGCAAATAACATCGTGTGGCTCTGCTTCTGGAGCCTGACCAGAATCAGCCAGTACGTCAATAACACCCAATGGGGATTCCCTCCCCTCACGGGACTTATGCCCTACCCATACGTCTATCTCACGGAAGGCGGCATCAGTTATCCCTGGATTATCAATACAGTACTTCTTGCTCTTGCCGTTCCCGGCATTCCGATAGTATTTGTAAGAACCAGGAACCATCCATCACGGTTCTTTTTCACCGTCCTGTTTGTTCTGCTTTCCATGGCGTTGTTTTTCCTTTTCCCCAGGCCGCACATGCAGTACTTCATCCCGCTCACGGTCGTCGCGTCATTATTGGCTGCACTTACCGTCGGGGAAACGCTCGCATTTACTTCATCACGCCTCCGTCTTCCCGTTCTGGAACCCGTCGGGATAGCACTCGTACTTTTGGGCCTTTCCGTGTCCATGTACATGCAGACCATGGACCGCATCCGGCCGGGGAATACGAACGAAGAGCAGTTGCAGGTTCTCACCGATACCAGCCGGATCATCAAACCGCATGAAACCGTGTATGACGAAGTCGGTTCGTATATTTTCCGTCCGGACGGGTATTTCATCTGCTGCCACCACTACGAACAGTTTGTCGATAAACTTGATCCGTCGCTCCATTCCCTGAAATCGCATCTTATCGGGAACAAAACCAAATTCATCGTCCTGGACCAAAAGGGGTTTGCGTTCTGGACCCCGAAACCGGATGATCTTGAATTCATCATCACCCATTATGCCCCCAGCAAATACCGGAAAATCTATACCCTGGGATACCGGTTCCGCTGCAACGGTGGATCCTGTGTCCAGCTCAACGTACACGGAGGGGCCATATCCGACCAACCGGTAAACGCGTTTCCGGTCGTCATCGCGGAATCGTATCGCATCCGCATATCGCCACCGGATGCAACAGTTGCGATCAACGGCACTGCCAGGAACAATAATGAGATTATCGCATTGCCGGTGGCCAGCTACCGGTTTTCTGCTTCCGCGTCGGTTACGGATTTCTCTGTGCAACTGGAACGCTGAAACCAAACAGGCCTTGAATCGGTTTGAAAAGCTTGCTAAGGTAAGGAACGTATGCCCCAGCCTGAACCGCCACAAACACAGCTTTTCCGGATTCCGGTGTTACTCCTGTGTGTGGCAGTCAGCCTGTTCCTCTTTTCCCTCCTTTACCTCTCGTATCATCTGTCCAATACCAATCAAGGTTCGATCGCCGTACCCGCGGGCAAAACCTACCTGGGTCCGGACGGAAAAGTACCGGATTGGGCGATCGGATCCGCAGCAATGCCCGAGAAACCTACACCGAAACCTTCCCGGATATTCTCCGCCGACCAGTCAACGCAGTGGATCGTTTGGAAAGGAACCAACTACCCTTTCCGCTTCTCCTACCCTGAAACCCTGACACTCACCGGGTTTCCCCAAGATCCGATGGACAGCGTCGGAATCTCTTGGAATGGAAATAAACCACAGGAACATATTCTCGTGAACATCGTTGATCTCTCAAAAAATTCCATGCTCTCCTCACTCGTAAACAAGCCGAAAAAGGAGTTCGTTTCCTCCTGGTGGAAACAGTATTCGGGCCTCATCGGCGTTTCCGATATCACCGAATTCACCAACACCAAAGGCATGAAAGGATACCGCACGCAGTACATCAATAAACAAGGTCAAATGCCCAATACCGATGTATTCTTCGAAGTTCCAGGAAACAAAAACCTCGTCATACGCGCGGCAAACGGCATCCTTGATGCTTCCGTTTTTGACCGGATTGTGGATAGTGTTGAGTGGACGAAGTAATCTTTACGATGTATGTCATCCAGGCACACCCAGCGGTACCTCATCCTTTCCCTGTTTCTGGTAGCACTGGCGCTTCGCATATTTCTCATCCCGAACCGCGGATTTGAAGCGGATGTCGCATTCTGGAAATCGTGGGGCTTGTCAGCACTGGACAACGGAGTTGTGGAAGGTATTAGCGTCACGAACAATAACTACCCCACGCCATTTTCCTATCTTTTGGGCGCTCTTGCCTTCCTGTATAGGCTTGTTGCCAATCCCCATGACTTCCCCTCATTCTGGAACAGCGGAAACGTACTGTTCCTCACCATAGCAAAACTTCCGTCGATTGTCGCGGATTTGGGCATCGCTCTCCTCTTCCTCCTCATCGCTTCCGCCAAACGTCTGTTCAGAGACAGCGGGTTACCGCAGTTACCGACGGGATTGGCCGTACTGCTTGGCGCATTGTATCTGTTCAATCCGGTATCGCTTATGGATGGGGCGCTCTGGGGCCAGGTGGATTCTCTGGGAGTATTCGTGTTTCTGATGGCCGTCCTATTGGCGATTACGGACAAACCGATGATTGCCGGGGCTGTCTTCATGCTTTCCATGATGACCAAGCTGCAGAACATGATCTACGGTCCGCTGTTCTTCCTCTTTATATGGCAACTGGGCGGCTGGAAACACCTCATAAAGGGAGCAGCGGGTGCACTAGCGGGTTTCGTATTCCTAAACGCGGAATTCTTCCTCAAGAATCGCGCGTCCGTCGTCATCGATTCGCTCACCTCAAACTACGATTACTTCCCGCTCATGTCGCTCAACGCGTTCAATCTCTGGTGGATAGTCGCCAAAGGCCAGGGAATGCAGATGTCTGATAAATTTCTGTCCGTAGGCATGGTAAACGCCAAAACAACCGGCCTCATCCTCTTCTCCGGTGGGTATCTTCTAGCGGTACTCACCCTCATACAACCCGCACTGCAACGGATATTTTCGCCCATTCTAGGACTGAAAAAACCATTGCATCTTTCCTCCGAACATATTGACCGGACACTGATCATTTCGCGATTCTTGACGGGGCTGATTATTGTCTGTTTTTGCTTTTTCCTGTTTCAAACCGAGTCGCATGACCGCTACGCATTTCCCGTATCGGTCTTCTTCCTCCTCTGGGGGTATCTTGAGGTACTCGGAGGAAAAACCGGGAAATTACATGAGTATTGGTGGAAGACCAGTACATTCCGATTATTCATTATCGGATATAGTATGTTCTCAATACTGTTCTTCCTGAATTTACACACCGCGTTGTCCTATAACTACCCAACCAACAGCATTCCCGCACTGCTGTTCCTGAAATCCCCTGCCTTCACCATCCCCCTCTCGATTGCACAGATAGCGTTCTTTTTCTGGTTTCTGGTTATGGCCCGAAAACAAGTTGGAATTGTTCTTCCGGGTATCAGTGTTGTGGCAATTATCACGGCACTCCTTCTGCTTAACCGTCCGCTCATCACCAGCACGCCGGTATC
>CAYTIP010000084.1:0-4251 GCA_964437805.1 uncultured Gammaproteobacteria bacterium
GTCGGAGCGCTCCCCGACGATCTTTCCTATAAACTCCTCGTGTACATGCGAAACGGTAACACATACTCCGCCCATATCAAGCGGATCGCAAAATCCTGTGTGACGATCTTTATCCGGGAACTTTCAAGGGGGAAGAAATTCAAATCACAGGCATCCTTCAGCGGCACGACCAATTATCTTCCCTACGCCCATGACCAGGCGGACGGGAAAATCCACGCAGAAAGCCAGAAGCCAGAACCCGAAGAGGAAGAATAACCCGTCATTCACCGGAAGGGCTGAAAGCGTCGCTCGTAGGCGGTTCCCAGAAACACCGATACGTCGCTCACGCTGGGATCCGTTTCCTCCTGAACCGAACACCCGTACAGATATTCCAGCGTCCGGACGCTCACGGATTTCAGTACGTCCTCCTTTGCCCGGATCACGCACCGGTCGGGACGGATTGCATCGTTATTCCCGACGGTCACCACATGGAAACCGGCCTGTTCCATCACCCGGCTTGCCTTCTGCGCCAATCCGGGTGCCGGGGTTGTGTTAAACACCGCAATCCGGAGATTTTCCTGCCGTATTGCCGCATCTTCGATATGCGTCCCCAACAGGAGGGACAGTCTGGGCGAATCGATTGCCGTTGCCCCGGAACCGTCGGCCTGGGTTTCTTTGGCAAGGATCCCGGATCGGGACAGATCAAATACACGTACATCCGTCGGATTCATGGATGGAATGCTGCGCAGAAGGGATACAAGGATGGATACGGGGAGATTCGACCGGCCCGGGGCAACCATGAGACGGATGAGCGTAGGAAGTGAGAAAACTCCCTGCATGTCCGACTGCGCGGATCCGCCGGGCTGAATCTGATCGAATGGGTCGATGAAAAACCGTACCGGGATCCCCGTAGCCTCCTCAAGCGTTTCGGTAAAGAGGACTCCCCGCCGTTTATCCAGCAAATCTAGCTTCCACACGGACCCCACCGGATACGCACCATACCCGCGTACCACGTCCACCACCGTGTCCGCAGGGATGAGAAGAACGGCAATCTGCTGCCGCTCCCTGTCATAGGAAACAACACGGACCGGATCGCCGGGAATACCGATCCCCACGCGCGTTGGGATATCGGGCCCGAAGAGGATAACACTAAGGGTTGTCGCAAGGAGTATTCCCACGGCGCCAACACCCAGGATGCGCCACGGATGGTGTGTTCTTCTTCGGGCAGACATAACGTGCGTACGGGAAACCGGACCGATGGTTACCCTTCTTCCCACTGCTTCCTTAATGCTACAAAAGATCCATCGTTGATGGCAAGGCGGATATCCCCGACCAACCGGTTCAGGAACCGGATATTATGGATGGACGCCAGCCGGTATGCAAGCAGTTCCCTCACCTTAAACAGATGATGAAGATATGCACGGGTGGTATGTGTACAGGTATAGCAGTCGCAGTGCTCATCCAGGGGTATAAACCGGTCGGCATATACGCCCTTCTGGATATCGACGAGATGGTCGGTTCCCGCTCCCTTCACGTATACGAATCCCATACGCGCCAGACGCGTTGGCTGGACGCAGTCAAACGTATCGAAACCGTGGGCAACAAGCGCGAATATATCGTCCAGCTCCCCGACTCCCAGGAGATGACGCGGTTTTTCCGGGGGCAACAGAGGGCATGTCCAGTCCATGACGCTTTGCATCTCCTCCTTGGTTTCTCCGACGGATACGCCACCTACTGCAAACCCGTCAAACGGAAGCGTCGTAATGTACCGGGCCGACTCTTTTCTGAGATCCTCGTATACGCTACCCTGAATCGATCCGTAGAGCGCCTGGTACGGCCGGTTCGACCCCTGTGCCTCCCGGGCAAGCCGCATGTGTTCCTCAAGGCTGGCATTGGCCCATGCATGGGTTCTGTCCATGGATATCCGCGCCTGCTTCCGGTCGACGGGATAGGAAGTGCAGTCGTCAAACGCGATATGGATATCCGAACCCAAATCCCACTGGTACTGCATGGAGCGTGCCGGTGTGAACGTATGAAGCGTGCCGTCCCAGTGTGACCGGAAATCCACGCCGTGGTCTGCGATGCGCACCAGGTCCGTTTCCCCGTTTCCTTCTTCGTTTCTTCTGGCATACCGCTTCCTTGCAAGGGAAAATACCTGGAAACCGCCGCTGTCCGTTATGATCGGGCCGTCCCATCCCATGAACCGGTGCAGCCCACCGGCCTGTTTCACGAGATTGATCCCGGGACGCAGATACATATGATAGGTGTTGACGAAAAACAGGGATACCTCAAGAGCACGAAGCTCATCGGGCGTCAGGGTCTTCACGCTTGCCTGCGTTCCGACCGGAACGAAGCACGGGGTCGGAATATCGCCATGCGGCGTGTGGATAACCCCTGTCCGAGCCTGCGTTTGGGAGTCGGTTTTCCGGTGCTGGAAAGAAAAAGGAGGTGTCATACTATACAATGCCGTGTTCCAGTTTCAGACGGGACAATTTCCCCGAAAAATCCTCCGGGGATATCCCGTATTCGCCCGTCAGGCGCCGTACGGCGGTCAGGGCAGCCTCGAATTCGGGTTGGACGATGCTGTGCACTCCCAACGACTTCAGCTTCGACTGGTCTTCTTCATGATGGGTGCGGCAGATGATCCGGATGGATTTATTGAGTGTGAGCGCATGTCCGATGATCAGCTCCTGGCTATGCCGGTCCGGGATGGCAATGACCAGTGCCCGGGCATAGTCCACCTGTGCCTTATCCAGGACGTCGCGATCCGCAGGATCCCCATACACAACCGGAATCCCCTTTCCGCGTGCCTTAGCGACCGTCGTATGGTTATAATCCACGACCACAAAGGGTATCTCCGCCATTTCCAGCGCCCTGCCGACATATCTGCCCATCCTGCCGAACCCGCAGATAACCACATGGTTTTGGAAAGGCAATTCGGACGGCTGTTCGGCATGACACACCTGCCTCTTACCAGTCCGCAGGAACCAGGACATGCGTGAGTGCTTCAACCGATAATACAGTCCCTGACCGTGGAACAGAAGCGGTGATCCGACGGCAATGGAAGCCACGACCAATGTGATAATCAGGGTAAAATCCTGGGTAGACAGGGCACCCATCGTGACCCCTTCCCTGGCAAGCAGAAATCCGAACTCGCTCATGGGCAGAAGTCCAAGACTCACAAGCCAGGAGGTTTTCGGGTGGTATCCCAAAAACCTGCTGAGGAAAAACACGACACAGAATTTCGAAAGCAGGATGAGGAGAACAAGCGCAAACGCAAGCGGCCAGATATAGAGGAACGCGCCGATGGAAATACTCATGCCCAGCGTCACGAAAAATACCGTGGAAAACACGTCGCGCAGCGGACGAACTTCGGCAAAAACCATGTGGTTCTGTCCCGTTTCCGCGATCAGAAGCCCTGCGATGAATGCGCCCAATCCCGCGGACAGACCAAAGGCATATGCAGCAACGGCAGCGAGGAACACGATACTGACGGTCGTAACCAGGAACACTTCCCTGCTCCCCAGCCGCGAGACGCGATTGAGGGCAAATGGTACCCCCCGTTTCCCCAAAAACAGCACGAGTCCGATTGCAACAACGGCTTTTGTGAGCTGGAACGCGATCGTCGTCACCATCCCGCCAACGGTTGCGTTCCCGGAAACATAGGTAGAAACAATGACCGGGAGAAGGATCATGATGGGAATAACCGATATATCCTGTATCACAAGCCAGCCGGTAAGTACGTCTCCCGGCATACTGTCCAGCTCCCCGCGCTCAAACAGGATTTTGATGACGATTGCTGTTGAGGAAAGCGCGCCGGCGATCGCAACGAACAGCGACGGAACAAATGACAATCCGAAAAACGCATACAAGAGCACGAACAGGAACAGGGTGACCAGCATGATCTGCAGGAACGCCGCCCAGAACACCGTTCCAAGGACATGCCGGAGTCGGTGGAAGGACAGTTCGACTCCCAACGTAAACAAAAGAAGCGTTACGCCGACGTCTCCGATCAAATGCATCAATTCGACATCAAACAAGGACGGGACCAGGTTACCGATGAGGACGCCGACACCGATATATCCCAAAACCAACGGCACTTTCAGCCAGTGCGCAATGAATCCTCCCGCGATCGCCGAGGAAAAAATGAGCACCAATGTGGAAAGAAGGGAAACGTTTGAAAGATCCATGCTGTTTATCCTGCGCGATTATCCGGCAACGGCCTCGGATTCTCCTGCCATGATCATATCTTCAGGTATCGGTGCTTCCAGT
>CAYTIP010000085.1:0-4240 GCA_964437805.1 uncultured Gammaproteobacteria bacterium
CGGCTTCCTTGTAGTCTGTGGTAAACAGAAGTCTGCCGGCATCCACGTTTCGTTTGACCAGTTCGGCAAGTCCCGGCTCGAAAAAGGGGGCAATCCCTTTTTTCAGGTTCTCGATTTTCTCCTTTGTGCGTCCCACGACCCATACCGTATTACCCAAATCCGCAAATACCGAAGCCGTGACAAGTCCGACGTACCCGTGGCCGATAAATGTTACTGTCATAAATTGCTCCCTTCTTGTTCCTGCATGTGCACTGCATGGATTCCTTCGGAGAACGTATGCAGCGATATGCCTGAAGCATGTATTTTATCATGTTTAAGATGTGCCTGTTTCGGGGCCTTCGCCTTTCCGGCAAAATAATCCGCGTAGGTGGTCGGGGTAATCGCCGCGTCCTTCACGCCGAATTCCGATGCGATGGCGGTTGCGGCATCAAAAGGACTGGCCGGAGCCCGGGAAACGACGTGATATATGCCCGTACTGTTGGTATTTACGAGCTGTGCAATCCCCGCCGCCAGATCATCGATGTAGGTCGGGCAGAAGGTCTGGTCCGATGGAGCCTGAATAGGAAGCCCTTCCCGCATCCGCAGGAGCATCTTATGCGCGAAATCCATTTTCCCCACCGGATTGCTGCGATAGGGATTGGCGATGCGGATGATGAGTCCCATATCCGCCAGTTCGGAAACGTGCCGCTCGCCTTCGTACTTCGTCTTTCCATACCAGGAAATCGGATTGGGGAGGTCGTCTTCTGCATATGATTCCTGCGTGCCGTCAAATACGTAATCCGTGGAGATATACAAAAGATGCTTGTTGCTTTCCCGGCAAATCCTGGCGATGTGTGCAGTCGCGTCCACGTTCACTTTCCATGAAATACTCTCCTTCCCCTTCTCCTTTTCCCCTTCAGCCCCCTGTACGTCGGTGAATGCCGCGAAATGAAACACCCAGGGCGCCGGTGAGGATTTGATCATGCGTTCGACCGTCGGAAAATCCATGAGATCCACGTTGGTTTCCTTACTCATGTCCGTGAAGGAAAATCCAGGCGAAAGAAGCGAGGTAATGCGCGAACCGACCAATCCGGATAATCCCGTGCCGATGATGTCCATAGCTATACACCCCCGGGATACTGCGTTTCGTAATAGGTCTGGTACGCTCCGGATTTGATACGCTTCCACCATTGTTCGTTGGCCCTGTACCACGCGACGGTTTTTTCCAGCCACTCGTCGAAACCGTACTGCGGGGACCATCCCAGACTCGCATGAATCTTGTCCCAGGAAATTGCGTATCTCCGGTCATGGCCCTTGCGGTCCGTTACGAAGCTTATTGCAGATTCATCCTTCCCCATAAGGGCAAGGATCTTCTTCACGACACTCAGATTGTCGATATCCTCGGTCGTCCCGCCGATGCAATAGGTTTCCCCGACCTTCCCGCCGGTCAGAATTAGATCAAGGGCGCGGCAGTGATCCTCCACGTACAACCAGTCCCTGACGTTCTTCCCGTCCCCGTATACCGGCACGCTTTTGCCTTCCAGGATGTTGGTTATGGCAAGGGGGATGAGTTTTTCCGGAAACTGGTATGGACCGTAGTTGTTGGAGCAGTTGGAAATGGTGATGGGCAATCCATAGGTATGGTAATACGCACGGACCAGATGGTCCGAAGACGCCTTACTTGCCGAATAGGGACTGCGCGGATCGTACCGCGTCGATTCGGAAAACCTGTCCGGCGTTCCCAGTTCCAGGCTTCCGAACACTTCATCCGTCGAAATATGGTGGAACCGCTTGACCCCGTGCTTGAGTGCGGCTTCAAGAAGGACATGTGTGCCCGTAATGTTGGTTTTCACAAACGGCGCTGCGGACAGGATGGAACGGTCAACATGGCTTTCGGCGGCGAAATGCACGATCGTGTCTATGCCGTCCATTGCCGACTCCACTTGTGCCGGATCGCAGATATCCCCTTTGATGAAAGAATAGCGTTTCTCGTTCTCAACCGAAACCAGGTTTTCCAGGTTTCCGGCGTAGGTGAGTGCATCGAAATTGACAATCCGGTCCTGGGGATGCTCCCGCATCCAGTAGAGGATAAAATTGGAACCGATAAATCCGGCGCCGCCGGTGACCAGCAGTTTCATGATAATTCAGGTTATGTTTTTATTCGTGATGGGCTTGCCCTGTACCCAATCGTACCCGATGCCCGGATCGTTATACGCGATGCGGCCTTCCTCGTCCTTCGTATATACCGAGCTTGTCACATAGACCAGATTGCAGGGTCCGGCAAGCACCTTGCATCCGTGCGCCACACCCGGCGGAATTTTCAGGATGATATCCCGCCCTCCTTCGCCCAACAGCAGTTCGTCCAGCTGTTTATGGGTGGAAGACCCTTCCCGCGTGTCGTAGAGGGCAACTTTGATACACCCGCTTGCCGCATACCACCAGTCTATCTGTGTTTTATGGACATGCCACGCCTTCACGACTCCCTCGTGCATAAGGGACCGGGAAAGCTGGCCGAATCCTTCGGAGAAAAACGGATCCGTCACCCGGATGAGTTCTTCGAAAAATCCCCGTTCGTCCGGATGCCGGACCAATTCCTTTATCGTCACACCGTTGATCATAGTTTCCCCTCCCGTACGAACTGTTCGGCCATGGTATTTGCCCGCAGGAGTTCATCATGGGACGTTCCGGCGTCGATCCACCAGTCCAGCACATGGCATTTGAGCGATTTTTTGGCAAGATAGATATTGTTGAGATCCGTAACTTCCAGCTCTCCCCTGGCGGACGGCTTGAGCGAGCGGATATAGTCGAACACGTGCCGGTCGTAGATGTATATCCCGGTCTGGGCAATATCCGATTTCGGATGTTCCGGCTTTTCCTCAATGGAAAGCACCGTTCCGTTCCGGTCGATTTCCACAATCCCATACTGGCTCCGGTTCTCCGTAACCTTGTATCCGAAAATCACCGCTCCCTCCTGCTGTTGTTCGAACCGGGTGACGATTTCCTTCAGGTCGAAATTGAATATGTTGTCCCCGAGAATGACCAGAAGCGGTTCGTCCTGGGTCAGTTCTTCGGCAAGCATCATAGCATCCGGGATGCCGCCCTTGGGATTCTGCTGGACCGCATAGTAGAGGCGAAGCCCGAACTCGTCTCCGGATTTGAGCAGATTGGCAAACTGCGCGATGCTTTCCCCACCGGTCGTGAGGAGAACCTGTTTGACCCCGGCCTTCTGCATGGCCTCCATGGGGTAGTAGATCATCGGCTTGTTGTACACGGGCAGAAGATGTTTGTTGGTAACCTGAGTGAGTGGTCGAAGCCGGGTAGCAAGCCCGCCCGCAAGTATTAAGCCCTGCATAGAACGCACCTCCTTGTTACATCCACACGACGGTACTGATAAGTGTCATTGCGATAGCGCCGACAAGAAGGTATTCTACCACAACTTTCGCATGCAGATCCCCGCGCATCGCGTGGTGGATCATGCCCCAGGTGACGTAGAGGCTGCACATCAGGAGCCCGACACCCATCTGCATCTCGCGCCGGTCACGTACCAGGAAGAACAGGCCGACCGTGGAAAGCAGGATGAGGGTCAATATCGAATAGTTGAGGATGTCGATAGGTTTCTTTTTCATATGAGCGCTCCTCGACGCACGATCATAAGCGCCAGGGCGATAGCCGCCAGGAACATGATATGCGCGAGATTATGCCCTGCCACCCGCACGATGTTGGACCGGGTGATGACGAAACCATCCAGAACGAGTATACCGATCATGAGTCCCAGGAATATGAATACGAGGTCGCGCGTCATGGTCGGAATGTTCACGAGCGGCGCCCGGATCACGGAGGAAACCGTACTCATGAACGGTGCTGCGGGTTGCTGGGATGCGATATCGGCAACTGGTGCCGCCTGGTCACCGAGCGTTTCCGTCGTAATCCCCTCGGCAAGCGGTACGGGTACGTCCACGATTTCCTCTGTATTGGAAGCTCCGAACATCTGTACCACCAGCGTCGTTTCCTCGCCTTCCAGAATACCGTTGACGATGGCAAATCCCACATCACGGTACCCGGGCTTCACGATATTTGCGCGGTGGGTGGGAGAAGCCATCCATGCTTCGACGACACCGCCGCTGTCGGAGAAATTTTTCGCGAGATTCTCTCCTGCCATCGTGTACTGGTACCCGGCACCATTGATGAATACCCAGGGAGTTTTCCCTTCGGGGCTGGTGTGCGCCCAGTAGTTGTTGGCGAACATGTCCCTGGCCTTGCC
>CAYTIP010000086.1:0-4154 GCA_964437805.1 uncultured Gammaproteobacteria bacterium
GGGGGTCGTCCCCCAGTAATTTGCCGTTTTTGATGCTGCCACCGAATCCCAAAACAGTCGCGCGGCATTTGCCGCGGCATTGCTTCATATAGAATCCGCAATCGGTGCATCCGATTTTCCGGGCATTTCTGTACCGTTGGAAATTCACATGGTTCCATGCCGCGTTTACGGAGTTGGTGATCATGCTGGGTCCCATAAATCGTTCTTCCGTGTCCACATCCAGAATGAACGGACATGAAAAAACCCGACCGTCCGGCATCATGCTCAAATACGTGGTCAGTGCTCCGCACTCCGAATAATTGAAGGGGAACGGCTTGTCCGACTTGTCTTCATAGGAATTACAGAACAGATCCTTATATTTCAGGGAAATTTTTGTGGAACTATTGCGGACTTCGGGCAATGACCTCAGCGTTTCCACGGTTTTGGCGAAAGCCTTGTACTCCAGGGGATTGAGCATTTCATCCGTCAATGTATACCGTGCCCTGCCGCTTGGTTTAAGCGGAATGAAATTGATACCGCATCCGTATTTCACCGCGAGCCGGACGAGATATTCCACATCCGAAACATTGTCTTTTCCGACGGCTGTCGCGATGATAGTCCTGATCGCTTTATCCGGGTTAGTTCGGTTGAACGCACGGATCCGCTCCAGTGTTTCCAGAACTTTATCGAACGCACCTTTTTTCCGCCGCTTATCGTTGATTTCCCGTGTGCCCTCCAGACTGATGGCAATTTCGTCTACGCCCGAGGAAAAAACCCGGTTGGCAACCTGATCCGTCCACCAGCCGTTCGTATAGATGCCCGTATTCATACCGAGCTGTTTGGTATATGCAATCGCCTCGAAGATATCCGGCATCATAAGTGCTTCGCCACCGGTGAAACGCCATTCCATCGTACCGGCCCGGTAGAATTTACGGATTATCGCTTTGGTCTGATCAATCGTTCTGCGATGTTCTTCCACAAAGGCGCTGGAAGAGAAATAACACTGGTCGCACTGGAAATTGCATCGGCGGGTAAAACTGTCGAATATCCGGATAGGCGCGGTCAGGACTCCGTCGCGGATTATTTTGGGTGCGGATACTACCCTAACATGGGAACTTTTTTTGTATCCCGGACCATGTTGTTGGATATACTCCCGCTGAACGAACAGGGAAATGCGTTCATGTGAGCATGTCCCTTTAGTTCCTTTCGATATTATCCATGTGAATTCTTCCGGATTGAGGAGTTCCACTGCCAGCGTTTTGGCATCGTGGATAAGTCCTCCAAAATACTCTTTCCGCAGGGTATAGCGTTGTGTGTTGGTCATAGTTTGCGAAGTTGGAGTGTTTTCCCTTTCCGTGTCGCACCGATAACGAATGGAAACGTATCGATCTGCATGCACAATGCAAAATCTTCGGCAGAATATGGAGCAAGGGGCGTGATCAGATATCCCTTCGCATTGGGATGTTTGCGTAGTTGGGATACGATTTTCGGAAAATCCTGAGGCGCTTCCTCCAAACAACTTATTATATAGTTTGCGCACAGCTCGTCTTCATTGCCCGGGTGTCCGACATCGGTGCAGACGAACGTGACGGTATCTGGGTGAGTTTTTCGCAGATATGAAACCACCGCTCCGCTATTTACGAAGCTTCCGGTGATGATCTGTTCTGTGGGTGCGCGTACGATTCCTTTGGTTCCCGCAGTGGTTGTCATGATAATCGTTTTTCCGGAAAACCGGACCGGACGGATACACGCCGGCGAATTGGTGTAATCGAACCCGTCGATGGGTTTTCCCATCCGTTCTCCCAAAAGGAGATGTTCGGGATGTGTTTTTTTCAGATTCCATGCCTCCTCAAGGGTTTCCACCGGTATGATGGAGTCGGCGCCGTTATTGAGAACGAAACATGCTGTTGAAAAAGCACGTAACACGTCAATGACAACGGTAACTCCCCGAGCATCATTGATGTGATCGGTGTCTGTGACAATATAGTTCATGGTCAGTACTTCACGGTAACTAATGGATTTTTCCCGTGGAACCGTCTTGCTGCGGACTGATACACTCCCGCAAATAACATCGTACCACGTTTGTGATCCAGGAAATCCGAAGCTGGATGGCGTGCGGATCCTTTGAGCGATTCGGAAAATTCTACGATGGCATTCCTGCGGGCATCCTCCTGATGGCCGCGCGAGTATCCGGTAACGACAGAGGTATTGAGTGATTCGATGCTATATTTCGCGTACCGTTTCCAGTCCGGAAAAAGATTATGGTTTCTGAATACGTGGATATCCAGATGGTATTCTCCGCCGGTATCAAACATCCGGTATTTGTGTTTTGGGTTGATTTGATCGGACTGGTAGGAGATGAACGATATCGCCTGGAATGGCCCCTGTTCGATGAAGTGGGTTTCATGGCGAACCCGACCGTTTCCTTTGTACAGGTCAGCATTGGGTAGTAGCCAACCTCTTTGGGAGAATCCGTTATGTACTAAATTCAGGCTTCCCAGGGTAATGACGTTTTTCCCATGTCTGAAGGCCATGGAATTGAATGCATCGATCTCACCAAACGAACTGGTCTGATTCCGGAGCGTTTGTTCGTCATAGCGGTTGTGTGAGTCAAAATCCGGGAAGATTTTTCGGTATGCGGAAAGAGGCAATTGGGTGAGGAAATCCACCGGACGGGAGACATTGGCGACGATATCCACCTCTGTTATGGATGTATCCGCTGATTCCGCGCCCTCCAGAAGCCAAGGAACGATATCCAAACCATGGTAGCCCGTATGCGAGCATTTTCCGTATCCCTGGTTGTAGGAATGGTATGTGATATCTATGAGTTCCGAAGGCATCCTCCATTGGCCGTCCGAATGGAAGGATTGTATGGATGTGACCGGACAACCCGTACGGGCCTTGACCTCTGCCACCAACTCCTTCATTTTTCGGAACGCAGGATGGTACCGCCGCTGGGCCATCAGGCTGAACAGGAGCCGCGGATTACGTTTTTTCGCCTCCCGATAGTCTTTCGCGAGCGTTTCATAATCCCTAATAATCGAATTTGCCTGAGTTTCCGAAGTGGAGGCGTTTACGGCAGTCGACGTCGGTTTATCCATGAGAATGGGAAGATTTCGGCCTAGTGCCCATCGGGCGTACGCCACATGTGCGAGGGGTTCCGTCGCTATGATCACGCCACCAATATGATATTCGCCGACCAATCGATCGAGGAGTTCCGTTGTTGACGTATCGAGTACATCTGGGCGATCGACATTCAAATAGTAGACCGGTAACGATTCACACCGACCGGTAAGATACGACTCGATTACAGGACGCTGGGAGGTGAGGTCCACTGCACAGGCAATATGCATACCAAGATCGTTTGCTTCATTTGTGATGATCGGATAGTAAATCCGTCGGCTGTGCGGGCCGAATCCGATAAGAAGCAGAGCTGTTTGGTGTCGTTCGTCCATATACGCGGTAATACCTCAGTATACGCCTAGAGAGGTCCAACGATTAGTTGATTCGTTCTCGTCCAGAGTTTTCAGAATCGTATCTTCCATTTCCCGTCGTTGATCCGCATTCAGCCGTGTCGGGTAGGGAACGATGCTATTGAGCCGATAGAGAAGTATACCCCTGGTAACAGTGCGGACCAGTTCCGGATCAAACGACTCCTCTCCATACCCATCCCGATACGATGCAGCAGATGCCGTCATTATCTCTTCATTCGGAGCGCTGTGGAGTATGACGTGAGCCAGACCGTACCCGTAATCGAACACTGTATTTCCCATGTGGGATGTTTCCAAGTCGAAAACGGTAAAGTGTCCGTTTCCGGGTGGAACCGCGATATTTTTCGGCGCGAAATCACCCATGATAAACCGTCGGTCTGGGAGGGCCGAAAGCTTTTGGACAAGACGGGTTAGCGCGGGGTGGTTTCGATATCCAAATCGATGGCCCAACAGCCGTTGGTAGTATTCCACGTCACCACCTACACGCACCGGGTCCGTAATATCTGCTGTACCATCGTGTATCGCGCGCAACGTTTGGCCAAATCGGCGATACAGGGGGATAGCGGACTCCGGTTCGGTGAGCGCTTCACCCAGCATCGTCCCGCCCCGGAGCGCATCGGACAGAACCAGATAATGATGGGAGGGATCGAAAGACAGGACATTGGGGACAATACCCGGGACCCG
>CAYTIP010000087.1:0-4127 GCA_964437805.1 uncultured Gammaproteobacteria bacterium
GGGATCGGCCAGTTTGTTCTCCTCACTGATGTCCACCCAATTGTAGCCGGTTTTATAGTAGGTTTCAGAAATGCCCCAAAGGTATTCTCCCTCTTTCACGATGTGTTCTTTCGGGAGTTTGGCGGATTCCAGCTGTTTCTGCTCTTCCGCCTTCTTTGCCGCTTCCTGTTTCTGCTGCTGGGTGGTGGTCTGTACGGAGCGGACGACAGCAAATACGATAGCAACGATGACACCCAGTCCGATGATCATGGAAAGAATCGCGTCGGGGGATTTCAAGCTGCGCTGGAATACCTGTTTCATAGCAAATCCTTTCTCACACTATCGGAGTCAGTACGGATGGGCAGGATAATTACCGGAGGGCAGAAGCAATGGCTTTTATAGCATATCCGGACGGGGAATACAATGGAAACCATTGAATGCATGCGGAGGATAAACCGTCTGCGGGACCGAGGGGACTCGAACCCCCGACCTTCTCCTTGACAGGGAGACGCTCTAACCAGGCTGAGCTACGATCCCAGATCGATTGATCAATGATACCAGGGAATTTGAGGCCGGTCAATGAATTTGCTATCATGATGCAATGAAGCAGTATTCCAATGCTGAAGTTGCACAGCTTCTCAAGCGAATGGCTGCCGCTTACCAAATCCTCAACGAAAACCGCTTCAAAATCATCGCATACGAACGCGCGGCGGACAGCATCCAGCACCTCACCAGCGAAGTAAAGGATCTCTGGGATGACGGGAAACTGGATGAAATTCCGGGCGTCGGTCCGACAATTCTGTCCCATCTGGACGAACTGTTTCGTACGGGGTCGGTCAAACACATCAGTCAGGTGCTTGCGAAAATTCCTCCAAGCGTATTCCCGCTTCTGCTGGTTCCCGGTGTAGGACCCAAGCGCGCCTTCAAGCTCGTCCGTGAGCTGAAATTGGATAATGAGAAAACCGTGATAGAAGACATCGAAAAGGCAATTGCCAAACACGCCATCGCATCAATTGAAGGATTCGGCGAAAAGTCGGAACAGGATCTTCTCCAGAATATCCGTTCGTTCCGGGAAGGATCCATCAAGGAACACCGTATTCTCCTTTCCGAGGCGGACCAGATAGCAACAGACCTCATCGCATTCCTTAAACGGAATCCGTCGGTCGTCCGCGTCGACATTTTGGGAAGTCTGCGGCGGTCTGTCGCGACGATCGGAGATATCGACATTTCCGTCACGGGTTCGGATCCAAAGGGAATCGTATCGTATTTCTGTACCTATCCACACCAGAAACTCATCGAACAGGGGCCGACCGGTGCGTCGATCCTCCTCCACAACGGCAGACAGGTGGACCTGCGGGTACAGGACGCCAAATCCTATGGAGCGATGCTTCAGTATTTCACCGGGTCCAAGAATCACAATATTGCACTGCGCTCCTATGCGCTGACCAAACACCTGTCGCTTTCCGAGTACGGGATCAAGCGGACGGATGGAAATGGCAAACCCACAGGCATAGCCAAGCCGTTTACCACGGAGGAGGCATTTTACGGACATCTGGGCATGCAATGGATTCCTCCCGAACTCAGGGAAGGCAAAGGGGAAATCGGCGCGGCACTCAAGCATGAACTGCCGACACTCGTCGCCCTGCCGGACATCCGGGGAGATATGCATTTGCATACGGCCTATGATCTGGAATCTTCCCATGATCTGGGAGCCGATCCGCTTTCGGACATGATGGATGCGGCATCGGCACTGGGATACCGCTACATCGGAATTTCGGATCACAACCCCAGCGCCGGGAACCATTCGGATGCCGAAATCGCACGCATCATGGAAAAGCGGGAGGCATACTACCGGAGTCATGCAGAACGGTGGAATAAAACCCATACCGACAGGATGGACGTATTTGTCATGCTCGAGGTGGACATCAGGCCGGACGGAACGCTCGCACTTCCTCCTGACGCCTTCCGGTTTGTGGATGCGGTGATCGTATCCGTCCACTCCAGTTTCGTGATGGACCGGCAATCCATGACCAGGCGGATTCTCACGGCACTTGATGTACATCCGAAAGTGAAAATTCTCGGCCATCCGACCGGGCGGCTGCTCACTCGCCGGGAAAGCATCGATGCGGACTGGCCGGCTATTTTCCGGGTTGCCAAAGAGAAGGATATCGCATTGGAGATCAACGCTTCACCGTACCGGCTGGACTTGCCTGATGCCCTCGTATACGACGCCTTGGATCTGGGATGCCGGTTCGTGATCGACACCGACGCACACGCGGCTGCCGACATGCACGGGATGAAATACGGCGTTTCCGTTGCCCGAAGGGGATGGGCGCAAAAACGTGACATTTTGAACACATATCCGTATAATGAGATGAAGAAATGGCTGTTGCCATAGACGGGAACACGGAAGCCAATTTATTAAAAAGGATTCCGCATTTCCGTCCTAAAGAAGGAGTGTTTTATGACACCTGGTCTGGTAGTGTTGGGTATTGCGGTTGTTGCCGTCGGTTTCCTCTGGATGCTGTACAACAGCCTCGTAACACTGAAAGCACGGATTGAGGAGGCATGGAGTCAGATCGACGTCCAGCTCAAACGCCGGATGGACCTCATTCCCAACATCGTCGCATCAGTGAAGGGATACGCCAAACACGAGAAAAGCATACTGGAAAACGTCACGAAGGCACGCGCATCGCTCATGAAAGCGGAAACTCCTGAGCAGATGGCAAAAGCCAATGACGCAGTGAGCGGCGCCCTGAAATCCCTGTTTGCCGTGGCAGAAAACTATCCACAACTTCGTGCCAACGAAAATTTCCTGCAGTTGCAGCGGGAACTTTCGGATACCGAAGACAAGGTAGCCTATGCACGCCAGTTCTATAATTCGACCGTCATGGACTATAACGTAAAAATTCGGGTCTTTCCCAATGTTCTGATCGCCCGCGTATTCGCCTTTACGGAGCAGCCCTTCTTTAAAGCGACGGACGAAGAGCGCAAGGGCGTGAAAGTCGAATTTTAATGGTTTCCATCCGTTCGCAGATTGCGTCCAATATCGCCAAATCCTACGCGTTCATGGTGGGATTTGTGCTTCTTGTCGTCGGCCTCGGATATGTATTCGGCCAGGCGCTCGGCTACGGTGATTCGTTCGTCGGACTCGCAGCACTCATCGCTATCAGCTCCGGTTTCGTCAGTTTTTTCTATGGGGACCAGGTCGTGCTTGCCATGTCAGGCGCGCGTCCCGCGTCCCGCAAACGCGATTTCGATCTCTATACGGTGACCGAAAACCTGAGTATCGCGGCCGGTCTACCGATGCCCAAGCTCTACGTTATTGAGGACAGCGCGATGAACGCGTTTGCAACCGGCAGGGATCCCAAGCACGCGGTGATCTGCGCAACAACCGGCATCATCGAGCGTCTGGACAGACGCGAACTGGAGGGTGTGATCGCCCACGAATTGTCCCATGTGAAAAATTATGATATCCGCATGATGGCTATCGTTGCCGTCCTTGCCGGAACCATCGCGTATGCGTCGGATTTTTTCCTCCGGAGCCTCTGGTGGCGGGGAGACCGGGACCGGAATGACGACCGTGGCAACAACGGTATGTTTCTTTTAATCGGCATCGTGCTTGCCATCATATCTCCCATCATTGCCATGCTCATCCAGCTGGCAATTTCCCGACGCCGTGAATATTTGGCGGATGCTTCCGGCGCTCTCCTCACGCGCTATCCGGAAGGACTGGCGCGAGCACTCGAGAAACTCAAATCAGATCGGGAAGTACTGGAATCGGCGACAAACGCCACCGCACATCTGTTCATCACCAATCCGTTCAAAGGGAAGCGGTTCGAAAGCTGGTTTGCCGGACTGTTCGATACGCACCCGCCTCTTCCGGAGCGGATCCGCATCCTGCGGTCAATGTAGGTATGCATACGCTCGCATCACTCATCGGATTGGCGGTATCCTGGGCAAGTTCCCGGTTGGGTCTGGGAGCAGGCGCTACTTGGCCCGGTGAAATCGCGCTTCGCATTGCGCCCGATATTCTTCCGTCGCTTCTTTCCCGGATAACCAAGGGAATCATCATCGTGGCGGGAACCAACGGCAAGACAACTACCTCACGGTTAATCGCCCACACGCTGTCGGCTACGGGCACCACG
>CAYTIP010000088.1:0-4103 GCA_964437805.1 uncultured Gammaproteobacteria bacterium
CGTGTTCCTGGGGATCATTGGCGGTGCCGTCTGGTACTATTGGTATTCCCATATCCTCTTCAAAGGGCGGATCTATCCTTCCGTATCCATCAGCGGGATCCCGTTCGGCGGGAAGACACAGGAAGAAGTGCGCGATTACTGGCTTGCCAAAAACGCATCATTCCGGGAATCCACCATTATGCTCCAATTCGAAGACCATATCGCAACACTTTCTGCAACCGACCTGTCATTGGGATTTGACGCAACGCTTTCGGCAACACAGGCATACCTCGTCGGGCGATCCGCATACTATGGGAGCAATTTCAACGTACGCATCCTCAAGCCGGTTACCGACCTGACACCGGTTCTCCAATGGAATTCGGAAGCCGTAGACGCAACCGTGGACACGGTAAGCCAGAACATCGATATTCCCGCCCAAGATGCGCTGTTCCGGTTTTCCGGAGGTAAAGTGTTATCGTTCAAGCCGTCCAAAAACGGCCGGAAGGTAAACAAGCTCATGCTCATCGAAGAAATCCAGAATACGCTGCGCGCGTTTGCGGCAGGAGAAAAACGCGGGGAAACAATCCAAATTCCGGTTGATACTACGGAACCGGAATCCTCAACAACCGACGTCAATACATTCGGCGTCAAGGAACTCATCGGGAAAGGATATTCGGAATTCAGCGGTTCCATCCCGGGAAGAATCCACAATGTATCCCTGGCTGCATCCAAACTGAACGGAGTGCTCATCAAACCC
The DNA here is from genome assembly GCA_964437805.1 of uncultured Gammaproteobacteria bacterium. Classification (GTDB taxonomy): domain Bacteria; phylum Patescibacteriota; class Microgenomatia; order UBA10105; family UBA927; genus UBA10108. Next base: position 737 of record CAYTIP010000088.1, read on the forward strand.
GGCGAAACATTTTCCTTTAACCAGACCATCGGCGATATTTCCGCGGCAACCGGATACCAATCCGCGTACATCATCAAGGACGGGAGGACAGTACTGGGAGACGGCGGCGGTGTATGTCAGGTTTCCACTACTCTCTTCCGTGCCGCCCTCAATGCAGGTCTTCCCGTCATCGAACGGCATGAACACAGCTACCGGGTGCATTATTACGAAGACGGCGGGTTTAAGGCAGGACTTGATGCAACCGTGTTCGATCCGACGGATGACCTGAAAATCAAAAACGATACTCCCGGCCACATCCTCATACAAACATCAACCGATCCGGAACGGATGACGCTGACGTTTGAACTGTACGGAACGAATGATGGCAGGAAAGCCGAAATCCTCAACCACACGGTATGGGGAGCGACTCCGCCCCCGCCGGCGCTCTACCAGGATGACCCAACACTCCCCAAGGGAGTCGTCAAGCAAGTGGATTTCGCGGCATGGGGGGCAAAAGCATCATTCCAGTATAAAGTTATCCGGAACGAGGAAACGATCACGGAACAGACCTTCACATCCAACTACCGGCCATGGCAGGCGGTCTTTCTGCGCGGCACCAAGGAGTAGAATCGCTATGAACAAACCAAAAAACGCAACTGCCATCGTCCTTGTGGGAGGATGCTTCGATCTTCTGCATTACGGGCATATCTCCTTCCTCACTCGGGCCAAATCCCTGGGCGACTACCTCATCGTTCTTTTGGAATCAGACGAATCCGTGAAACGACTCAAAGGCGCCGGACGACCCTTCCACACACAAGAACAACGCAGGGATATGCTTCTTGCCTTATCCTGTGTGGACGAAGTCGAAATGCTTCTCCCTATCCATGGAGAAGCGGCATACCGATCGGTTGTTGCCGCAATCAAACCCTCAAGGATTGCCGTGACGGAAGGCGATCCGTTCCTTAAAGAGAAAACGGCGCAGGCAGAAGCCACCGGCGCTCAGATCGCTGTGCTCCCGAATATCCAAACCCCTTCCACGTCCCAATTGGCCAAACTCCTCCAACTCGAGTAGAATACTGGTATCCCAAGGGCCCTGTATTCCATTGCCGGTATGCGCCGAAACATCAAACTTATCGCACTCATCAACTTCTTTACGGATTTCAAGTTCCACAGTGCCGTACTGGTCATCTACTTCACCCGCGTTACGGGATCTTTTACGCTTTCCATGAGTCTGTTCTCCATCATCATGGTTTCATCTGCCCTCTTCGAGATACCAACGGGCATTTTTTCGGATTACCTGGGACGGAAAAAAACCGTTACGATGGGTGCGATATTTGCCAGTGCCGCGGCCATCTTCTACGCCACAGGCCAATCCTACTGGATTCTCGCAGTCGGAGCTTTACTGGAAGGCATTTCGCGGTCGTGGTACAGCGGCAACAACGATGCGCTCCTGCATGATACGCTCAACGCTCTGGATGCCAAAGACTCCTATGCCCACTATCTGGGAAAAACCGGCAGCATGTTCCAGCTTGCACTCATGTCGGGTGCTGTTATCGGCAGTATTCTGTCCCAATGGTCATTCGCCCTCATCATGTGGCTCTCCGTCATTCCGCAGACGATCTGTGTCGTGCTGACATTCTTCCTCACGGACCCCGCGAAAACAGCCCCCGGCAAGAGCAATATTTTCGCCCACCTGAAATTCTCGGCACTCCATCTGTGGAAAAACCGCAAACTGCGCCTGTTGAGCATGCAGGATATCCTGAGCTTCGGCATCGGAGAATCCTCCTTTGATTTCGCCGCGGCATTCATCCAGACAGTCTGGCCGTTGTGGGCAATCGGATTTTCAAAAATGATCTCCTACGGCGGAGCGTTCATCAGCTTCTGGACGAGCGGCAAACTCATCCGCAAATTCGGCGCCGTCAATATCCTGATCACGGCCAACATCTATACGCGTATCGCGAATTTCATTTCCTATGGATTTCCCACTCCTGTTTCTCCCGTTCTGATGGCCTCCTCATCAGTGTTTTACGGAGCAACAACCGTATCCAAAACCACACTCATGCAGAACGAATACACCCAGGAACAACGGGCGACGCTTGGATCACTGAACGCATTTCTGGGACACATGTTTTTCGGCGTGTTCTCCCTGCTTTTGGGCGTCGTCGCCGACCTGTACGGACCGGCAAACGCGCTCCTGTTCGTCCAGGTATGTATGCTGTCCGTTCTGGTTATCAATATCCGTCTCAAGAAATACTATCCATGATTATTCTTGCAATCGAATCATCCTGCGACGAAACCGCGGCCGCGCTCGTCAAAGACGGGACACGGATCCTCAACAGTTCGATTGCTACCTCCAGTGCCATGCATGAACGCTGGGGCGGAATCGTTCCTGAAGTGGCATCCCGGCAACAGCTCAAATCCATTTTGCCGGTCATCAGGGAAACGCTGTCCCAAATTCCCGAACAACGCGGAACCATAGAAACGCTCCGTTCATCCGTGGATGCGCTTGCCGTCACCGTGGGTCCGGGACTCGTCGGATCCTTACTCATCGGCCTGGAATCCGCAAAAGCGCTGGCGATGGCAACCGGACTGCCGATTATTCCGGTCAACCATGTTCTTGCCCATATGTACGCCAATTTCCTGATTTCCGGCGTCAATCAGTCTGAGGCACCCCAGATCCGGTTTCCCGCAATTTCCCTGGTGGTCTCCGGCGGCCACACCGAACTGTTTTGCATGGAGGATGCCCGTACACTCACCTGGATGGGCGGCACGATCGATGACGCTGCAGGAGAAGCATTCGATAAAACAGCGCGCCTTCTGGGATTCGGATCCGGCGGAGGGCTTGCGATCCAGAACGCCGCCCTGGGAAAAACGTCCCTGCATGACAAAACAGCCCATCCCCTCAAACTCCCCAGGCCGATGATGGATCCATCCACCTTCAACGTTTCCTTTTCGGGGTTAAAAACCGCGGTCATGCGGGAGTGGTCGGCAATACCCTCGCACAACCAAGAGGCAACAACGCGGTTTGCATGGGAAATACAGGAAGCAATCACTGATGTGCTCGTTGCCAAAACGATACGCGCGGTTAGGGAGTCGGGAGCCAAATCCGTGCTTATTTCCGGAGGCGTTGCGTCCAATCTGCGGTTGAGGGAAAAATTCCGGGATACCCTGAAGGATCACCCTGACGTGGGATTTTTCTGTCCGCCGGTTTCCCTGTGCACAGATAATGCTGCGTACATCGGCAGTTACGCATACTTCCGGGGAACGCCTGTTGCGTGGGACACGCTCAGGGCAATTCCGGATTTATCCGTTGAAGAATAACCGCCTCTTCCCTGCACCAGGGGGAATACCGGTCCGGATGGGCTTGCATATCATCCATAAATGCACC
>CAYTIP010000089.1:0-4099 GCA_964437805.1 uncultured Gammaproteobacteria bacterium
GACAGGGGTACGTCGCGTCTGATGGTAGCCAGTTCCAGGGAAAGCAGGGCATCATCTTTCCCTTCCATAATTTTTTTCCTTACTGCAGGCGTCATGCCGAAGGATTCCGTATCGATGCGTGCATACAGGTCACCGACCGATCCGGCTTTCTTCAGGATATCCACGGCCGTCTTAGGACCGATCCCTGCAATGCCGGGATAATTATCCGAGGGGTCCCCGGCAAGCGCCTTGAAATCCGGAATCCGCGACGGGGCGACTCCCATGCGCTCAACCGTTTCCTTCTCCCCGTATAATTTCGCTTCGGACAATCCTTTTGTCGGCATATACACCAATACCCTGTCTCCCGTGATCAGCTGGAGAATGTCCCGGTCTCCCGTGACGATAATAATCTGGACATCGGCGTCCGCTCCCATCTCCCGGGCAGCAAGTGTTCCGATGACATCATCGGCTTCAAATCCGTCAAGTTCAAACACCGGAATACGGAAGGATGCGAGGAGGTCGTGGGTCAGCTGGACCTGGGGAATAAGCGTATCATCCATTTTTGGCCGCTTCACCTGGTATCCCGCATACAGTTTTTTTCGGAACGTGGGAGCCGGCCGGTCAAACGCTACTGCGACCCTGGACGGATTGAGGTCGTGGATGAGTCGGATGAGCATGCCGGCAAACCCGTATACGGCATTGACGACCGTACCGTCCGGAGCCGTGAGCGGCGGCAGTGCGTGGAATGCACGGTGGAGAATAGCATTGCCGTCAATGAGTACGAGGCGGTTCATACCCCTTTCGTGCCATCGGTCATCAGCGCTTCGAATTCCTCTCCCTCAATGGTTTCTTTTTTCAAAAGCACCTCGACAACGACATCCATCTGCTTCCGGTGCTTCTTGAGGATTGCTACTGCTGTCGCATACCCTTCGTCGATAAAGCGTTTGATTTCCTTATCGATTGCCGCAAGCGTTTCCGGAGATATCTGCTGCTGTTCTGCCAGGGACTTCCCCCATTCCGTGACGTCCATCTGCGGTCCGAAGTTGACAGGCCCAAGGGAACTCATGCCGAATTCCATGACCATATACCGAGCAATCCGCGTCGCCTGGTCGATATCGTTTGATGCGCCGCTGGTAATGTCCTTGTAGACAAGCTCTTCTGCCGCTCTACCTCCCATCATGCTGGCAATTTGGCTGATGAGATGGGATTTGGTTTCATGCAGACGGTCCTTTTCGGGAGGTGTCAGGGTGTACCCCAGCGCCATGCCGCGGGACACGATGGAAATCCGGTGCACTTTGTCCATGCCGTCCAGATGATAGGTGACGACCGCGTGCCCTGCTTCGTGATAGGCGGTCATTTTCCGGTCCGTATCCGACTGCAGACGCTTCTTCTCCGGTCCGAGTTTGACCTTCGTCGCCGCCTCTTCCACGTGCTTGAAATCGATCTCGGTTTTGTTGTCCCGGGCTGCAAGGATTGCCGCCTCATTGAGCATGTTTTCCAGATCCGCACCGCTGAATCCGACTGTCCGCTTGGCCGCCTTGTCCCAGTCCAGATCCGAAACGAACGGTTTCCCTTTGGCGTGGATCGCAAGGATCGCTTTGCGTCCCTCCATATCGGGCAAATCCAGCGTAATCCTGCGGTCAAACCGTCCGGGTCTGGTCAATGCCGGATCCAAAAGGTCGCCGCGGTTCGTGGCGGCAACAACGAGTACTGCACTGTTTGGCTCAAACCCGTCCATTTCCACGAGAATCTGGTTGAGCGTCTGTTCGCGCTCGTCATGCCCGCCCATGATGCCGACTGACCGCATCCGTCCGATCGCATCGATCTCATCGATGAAAATGATCGCGGGCGCATTCTTTTTTGCCTGCTGGAACAAGTCGCGAACGCGTGCCGCTCCCACACCCACAAGCATTTCCATGAACTCGCTCCCGGCGATACTGTAGAAGACCGTCCGTGCTTCCCCTGCCATTGCCTTGGCCAGGAGCGTTTTCCCGGTTCCGGACGGACCCACGAGAATCACGCCTTTGGGTGTGCGCGCACCGAGCGCACGGTATTTATTGGGGTTCTTGAGGAAGTCGACCACTTCTTCCAGTTCCTTTTTCGCCTCATCCACACCTGCTACATCTGCAAACGTTGCTTTTGGCAGATCCTTGTTGAAAATCCGCGCCTTGCTCTGACCGAATGAGAAAATACTGTCCTGGGCGCCTCTGGCCTGCCGGAAGATAAAAAGGAAAAACACGACCGTGAGGACCAACGGGAGGATGTTCCCCAGAATACTGATCCAGACCGCTGCCGCATTGAAATTGTTTACCTTGATTTCCACTGATTTGGGGTCGACCCCCGCGGATTCCAGCATCCGGAACATGGACTCCTGCGGCTCCTTGTGGGAGACGACCTTCTTGCCGTCCGTATACTCGACCGTGAGCTTTCCTTCTTCCACCTCAATCGTCTTCACGCGCTTTTCCTTCACGTCATTGATGATGGTGGAGAGGGGCTGTTCGGGGAGGGTTCCGTTGGAACCACTCATACTGCCGAGCGCGGAAAGGAGGAGAAATACGATGAGTACGCCAAGAACGATATTCTTGAGATTGAAGTTGAACTTGAGCTCGAACATCCGGACGGATTTCTTGCCGTTTCCGTTTTTCCTGGTTGATCGCGTGTGTTTTTCTGCCATAGGGATTATCCGTCCCGACAACGTGCGTAGTATAGCATAGCAACCAGGTGCTTCCCACACATCGGCGGCGGGTATGAGGTGTGATCCGTTACCGGATGCGCGATCCCACGGGAAGGCCCGAAGCGGACACGAACAGCGGTTTCCCGTCCGATCCGTCCACGGCAAGAATCATGCCCTGGGATTCCTCACCCATCATTTTCCTGGGTTTGAGATTGGTGACAAAAAAGAAGCGTTTGCCCATGAAATCCTCCGGCGTATACCCGTAGGTGCGCACACCGGTGAAAATAACCCGGTCTTCGCCCTCACCGAAATGCACATGCAGCCGGATCAGTTTGTCGCTCTTTTCGACCGATTCCGCTGCGGAGACTTCCCCAACGCGAAGGACAACACTTGCGAACGCGTCAATCGAGATAAACCCATCCGAAGTTGGTTCGACCGGCTCTTGGGAAACCGGCGCCGCACCCGGTGAGTAGGCCGTCCGCAATCCGATCTGTCCACGCACTTCCCGGAGGGTCTGTCCGGCGATCTGGCGGGCTTTCCGGGCTCCGTCCGCGAGAATCTTCTTCACCTTATCCGGGTTGTCATACAGCTCCTTATACCGTTTCCTGGCGTCGGCAAACGTTTCCATAAGGGATTCGAACAGATACTCCTTCACCTCGACGTCGGATACCGTTCCCTGTTGGTACCGGGCCTTCAGGGATGCGACTTCCTGCGGGTCTCCGAAGAAGTCCAGATAGGTAAACACCATATTGCCCTCAATGTGGCCGGGATCCGACGCATGGATTCTTGAGGGGTCGGTATAGGTGCCCATCACCTGCTTGCGGATAACCAGCTCCCCGTCGAAAATGCTGATCGTATTCCCCAGGGATTTGCTCATTTTTCGCTTTCCGTCGGTTCCGGGAACCACAGCAACCTCTTCGGGAATGAATGCATCCGGCAGAGGGAAGATCTTTTTGTTGTACGTGCTGTTGAAGCGTGCCGCGATATCGCGGGTGATCTCTACATGCTGCTTCTGATCCTTGCCGACCGGCACCAGGTCCGGCTTGTAGAGGAGAATATCGCTGGCCATAAGGATGGGATAGCAGAATAACCCCATATTGATCTCATCCTCGGCGATATCCTTTTGCAGTTTGTCCTTGTAGGCATGCGCGCGTTTGATAAGCCCCAACGGTGTGTAATTGGACAAAAGAACCGACAACTCGGTGTGCTCGGGGACGTCGGACTGACGGAAAAATGTGATGTTGGTAAGATCCCCCAGCAGTGCCAACTCGTGTAGGATAAGCGTTTCGATGTTCCTGGTCAGCCGCGCGGAATCCTGAACCGTCGTCAGGGCATGCAGGTCCGCGACAAACAGGAAACATTCGTGCGTCTTGGCCATTTCCCTGAACTGGCGCACGGCTCCCAGATAGTTCCCGATATGTAAGCCCGCTTCTGCGCTGGGCGTGA